>JAGLFE010000491.1 GCA_023144675.1 Thiomargarita sp.
GTTGAGTTCCATAATAAACTTGATAAGTAACAAAACTCCACAATATTACAATCAAGCTAATTAACCATAATAATAAATGTTTGCGGATCGAAAAATTCATTAGTTCTTAAATTTGATGAATTTCCAACTAATTAGAACTTATTTACATGCTTTTGTACATTGGTTAATAAATATTGAACTCGTTGACGTTCTGTTTCTTCATCACCCAAATTATACATATACATGATACTTGCTCCCACACCAATTACTATTAGTATTGTCCCTCCAGTTAAAATTGTGGCACCAGCGGCAACTCCACCTCCTCCTGTTGCTAATGTACCACCCCCAATAGCTGCTAAAGTAGCATTAGTTGCAGCAGCACCAGAAAGACTTGCAATAGCTGTTCCTGTACTAGCTGTACCAAAAGTAGCTATTAATCCAAATGTTGTTGCACTTGCTAAAGTACCAGCTGCAGCTCCAACACCACCCGCAATCATATTTCTATTTGCCATTTTTAAATCAGAATATCCTAAAAAATAAGCACCATAAGCAAAAACAGCACTTGCCATCATACCTCCTGTAAAACCACTACTCAATGGCGCAAAACTTCTTGATTTAGCTAATTTTGATAATAACTGAGATTGATTATTTACTATTGAATGTTGGATGAGAGTTCCAGTGAATGTACCAGCATAAGTACTTATTCCTCCAAGTGCAGTCATATTTCCTAATCGTTTTAAATCAAGTTCTTGTCCTGAAGATAATTGGCTAAATAATTCAAAAGCTCCTACGATTCCAGCACCAACTAATCCTGTTGTTACAGCTGCTTGATGGGCTATTTTTATACCAGAAGGTGTATTCAATTTACCATACGTTGTTTCTATTACAGTTTCTTTTGGATTACCTGACACATGTTTAGTACGAGAAACTTGTACCACTAAACGTCCTTCTTTGTAAGCTTTGATAACTTCTTTAGCAGCTTGTTTTTTAACTTGACTAGCTGTAGGACTATTTAAAGTTTGTTTAGCTACTTCAAAAGAATATTTACCAGTACCTTGAGTATATCCATAATACTGTTTTGAAGGATTTATTCTAGCTTTTGCTTCACCTTTTGCTTCTACAACGATAATTTGTTTACCAAAACGATAAACTTGATCAAATCCTTTTCCTTGTCCCGGATTTCCTTGAAAAAGTGGCTTAAAATTCATACTACGTGCATATTGACGTGCACCAGCATCACCAATTTTCTCTATTGAAACCGCTTTTCCCCTGATGTTACCAGTTTTCATCAATTTTAAATATTCGCTACGCCGATTGGGAACATTAAAATTGACTCCCTTACTATTACTTACTTGGGAATAGAGTTGTGTTCTCTGCATTGACTGCACTAACAATTTAGAAGTTGAAGGAACAACAAAGCTAGTTGTAGCAGAAACCATAAAAGTACTTGCTTCCATCTGAGAAATAAAAGGATTCTCATAATGTTGCGTATTAGAAAATACACTATTAGATAATAATAAAAGACCTACAAATAAATTTAAATGAAATTTCATCATTGCATCTCCTATTTAAAGTTAAAAATCAGACAAAGGTTTTTTAGCCATTAAAGTCATTTTAGCAGATAATGGAATTTTTTGTTCATCATTTAATTCAGCATAAAACTTTTGAAAAGCTTCATTATAAGCTGTTTGGGCTGGGGCAGAAAGATAGCGAATATCTATGTCACCAAGATTTCTAATTATCCCAGAATAGACAATTTGTTCATCAGTACCTATCCCTAATTCGCTATAATATCTATTATAAAAAGTGGTAATTTTTTTAATAGTCCACTGTTCATATCGACGAATTTGTTTTGTTTGCCAATTTGTAATATTTGTATTGACATTTTGCATTAGAGTTTGAACTCTTTCAAGTACTTCCATTGAAGATAAATTATTGGATTTTTCAGCAATTATTTGTCGGAATTGGGTCAATTTTTCAATTGCTTCTTGCGCTTTAGTATGTTTGTCAATTTTATCAATTCCAACTTCTTTATGCGCTTGGTTAATTTCATTCCAAATTATTTCCGATTGATGATTAGCAATTTCTTGTTTAGCTTGTTCTAATTGCTGAGAAAGTTGAGCAATTTGCTTTTTAATTGTTCCTATATTAGGGGCAACTAATACCAATTGACGAATGATGGCTTCTGCTGAAGTCAGATAATACAAGATAAAATCGGAATTTTCTGGCTCTTTTTTAGCCTTGTCAATAAACTGATTAGCTTGTTTTACAAGGATTGAAACTGTTTGATTTTCTTGAATATTTGCTAATTTTTGTTCAAAGGTAGCAATTTTAGTTTCTAATTGTGCTATTTGTTGATTAATTTTTGGATTTTGTTTAGTCACGCTGCCATCAAACGATCTCAAAGCAAATAAATTCTCGTTTAATAAAAAAATTTGGGAATTGATTTTATTAGATTGAGACGGATTTTTAGCAAGTAATTTATTACTTTTAGTCAACAATGTTTTAACAAATTGGGTAGTTTCTAATTGATTTTTTTGAGTTAATTTATCAATTATTGATTGCCTAAATTCTGAAATATTAGCTAAAATTTGCTGTAATTTCTCAATATCTTGTATTGGAACGTAAATTGATCGAGTACGGATAAAAGTCTTCATATCAGCTAACACATTCATAGCTATTTCGTGATTACCCTCATCAATAAGATGACGACAATAATTCCATACACTTTGTTGATAACGTTGAATTTGTTTCCAATTACCAGATTCTTGACTAATAGCATGGCTAAAATAAAGTCCAGCAGTTGCTAAATCACCTTGCTTAAGCAAATTTGCAGCTTTTTCAAAAGCCTGTGCAGTTGTAGAAATTGAACGATCTTTATCTCTAATTTTAATACCCGTTTTCTTTACAAGTTCTTGTTCCAAATGTTGAACATCCAATCGTAAATCATTAAGTGATGTTGCTAGATTATCAATAGTTGCAATACTATTACTTGTCTTACCTACATAAAATGCTGCAATTGTAGTTATTATAAAAATAATGATAGATGCTAAAAGTTCTTTTAATTTCATTATAAAGTTTACCTCTTAATTCTAAATTTAAGTTCAGTTTGTGTAATATTGTTTGGGACATTAACTATTACTTGCATATTTTATCCTTTTGCACTAGGTTCAATAAAAAAACCAGCTTGAATAAAGTGTTTATCAAATGTCAAAGCAGTATAGTAACATTCTTATAAAAAAGTACCATAAAAATAACTTTATTGCAAGTTAAATTAATTAGTTAAAGTTTAAAATAGTATTGTAATATAAGAATGTTACTATATTAGCAGTCTTGAACAAGAAATACTTAATCTACAAAATTCAAAAAATCAAATAGAAATCAAATATTATGGCACGTAAAAAAAACGTTTACATTTGCCAAAAATGTGGAGCTACTTTTCCTAAATGGTCAGGTCAATGTTTAGAATGCCAAGAATGGAATAGTTTGGAAGAAAGTATTGTTGAAAAAAAACCTCATATAAGCGAGAAAAAACAATTTATCAACTATGCTGGTATTGAAGATACCGTTTGTTTATTGGATTCTATAGATGCTTTTAAAGAAGTACGCATTACTACTGGATTAGCTGAATTAGACCGAGTTTTGGGCGGTGGTTTAGTAAGTGGTTCAGTTATTTTAATTGGTGGCGATCCAGGAATTGGTAAATCAACTTTATTGCTCCAAACAGTTGCTAAAATAAATCAGGCTGATTCTTTATATGTTACTGGCGAAGAATCTCCCCAACAGGTTAGTTTACGGGCGCAACGTTTAGGATTAAATGTTCATCGAGTAAAATTATTAACTGAAACCCAAGTTGAAAGAATATTAAATGTAGCACTCAGAGAAAAACCACAAGTAATGGTAATTGACTCCATTCAAACTATACATACGGAATTATTGCAGTCTGCCCAGGGTTCAGTATCTCAAATTCGGGAAAGTACTGCCCAATTGGTGCGTTTTGCTAAACAGACGAATATTACCATATTTCTAGTTGGACATGTTACTAAAGAAGGTGCTTTAGCTGGTCCACGGGTTTTGGAACACATGGTTGACACCGTATTATATTTTGAAGGAGATAGTGGTACTCGTTTCCGTATTATTCGTGCCATAAAAAATCGCTTTGGAGCAGTTAATGAGCTAGGTATTTTTGTGATGAGCGATAAAGGATTAAGAGAAGTCAGTAATCCTTCAGCTATTTTCTTATCCAGTAATGAAGCCGAAGTACCTGGTAGCGTAATTATGGTTACCCATGAAGGAACCCGTCCATTATTAGTTGAAGTACAAGCTTTAGTTTGCGAATCATCTATGCCTAATCCCCGCCGAGTTACTTTAGGTTTAGATCAAAACCGTTTAGCTATGTTATTAGCAGTATTGCATAAACATGGCGGGATTGGAACTTACCATTTAGATGTATTTATCAATGTGGTCGGTGGAGTTAAAGTAAATGAAACTGGAGCAGATTTGGCAGTTATTTTGGCTATTTTATCTAGTTTACGCAACACAATATTGTCTAAAAATTTGATTGTATTTGGGGAAGTGGGATTAGCGGGTGAAATTCGCCCAATACCAAATGGTGTTGAACGGTTACGGGAAGCAGTTAAACATGGCTTTAAACAGGCAATTATACCTCAATCAAATGCACCTAAAGAAAATTTTCCTGATATTGAAATTATTCCAATTTTACGTTTAGTCGATGTATTAGAGCATTTAAATTTTAACGATAGAAATTAAATTTTATATTAAATATATAATATTTTGGTAGTCCTGAACAAAGATGGTCTCAAAAAACCTGTCAGGTATCAAAGACCTAACAGGTTTAGCAATACCTATATAAGGACTACCTAAAAGTTCTTGAAATAGATAATGCCTGTGCCAAAAACTTACTTTCTATAGCTTTTAATTATAC
>JAGLFE010000492.1 GCA_023144675.1 Thiomargarita sp.
AAGCTTTAAATGCGAATTAAGAGTTAAAATTTTAACACGATTGAGGCGCTTCGTTCCTCAGCAGCATCCTACATTTTTACTTAATTTTATACGTATTTCTTAACTTGGTAGATAGTTACAATTTTTCTAAAATATTATTTTCAATTCTTAATCGGAATTGTAGCTATTTTCATTTAAACATGAAATTAACGAATCTGCTAAATTACGCAATAAAATAAAATAGCTATCTTTATCCGCTTTCAAATTTGCTCCTAATGGATCTAATATACCACGTTTTATCGAAGTATTTTCTATTACGATGTTTATTAACTCTGAATTAAATTGAGGTTCAGTAAAAACACATTGTATTTGTTGTTGTTTTAAATTATTACGCAATTGATATAAATGTTTAATACTTGGAATAGTTTCAGGAGATAAAGTAATAGCATCAACAAGATTTAGTTCATAATAATCTTGGAAATATTGATAAGCATTATGAAAAACTAGAAAAGGGTATTTTTTAACGGGAAATAGCTGTTGTTGAATTTCTTTATCCAACTGCTCAAGTTGTTTTATAAGTTGATTGGCATTATGTTGATAGTTTTTGGCATTTTTATTATCGATTTTAATTAAAACATCCGTAATGGCTTGCACAATTATTTTAGCATTATAAGGAGACAACCAAATATGCGGGTCAATATTAACATGATGCTTTTCATGGTGGTGATGTTCTACTGATGAACTTTTTTGTTTTAATAACCTTAAATTTGGCGTATCAATTAACCGTAAAATTTGGGTTTTATGGCGAAGCGTATTTATAGTTTTTTCTAAAAAAGTTTCAATATTTGGACTTACCCAAATTACTAAATTCGCCGAATGCAATTCCCTAACTTGTGAGGGTCGTAAACTATAATTATGTGGAGATTCATTTCCTTGCAATAATAAATAAGGACTAGCTATATCGCCCATTATATTTTTTACCAAAGCATGAATTGGTTTAATAGTTACGACTACCTTGAGTTGTTCAGCTTGAATCGGTGTAATAAATATTATTAACAAATTCAAAAAAATTAACATCTTTAACATATTTTCCACTCTCAGTTTTGTTTGCCTTCATAAAATTCAAAAAATCATAATTGCCCACTTCTAAATAGAAAATGTGCTATAAAATTATAGTTTATCATTAAAATCACAAAAATCATCATTTAGACCAAATGAAATTTCTAAAAACTATTGAATTATGATATACTTAATTAAAAATAAACTAAAAAAATTATAGTAACATAAATTGAATGACAATACTCATTACAGAATTACATGATATTGAAGAAAAGGCGATTGAACAGTTAGCCAATTTGGGTATCAAAACTGCTGAAGATATGTTATTTCACCTACCTTTGCGTTATGAAGATCGTACTCAGGTTAAACCCTTTTCCCAGTTAAAAGTTGGAAAAACTGCGCTAGTTGAGGGAATTATTGAAGCTGCCGAAATTAAGCAAAGTAAAAGACGTTCATTGGTTTGCACCTTTACTGATGGCAAAGAAACTATTATATTGCGATTTTTCCATTTTTCTCCTTCATTACGTAATAAATTTAAATCTGGAACTAAATTGCGGTGTTTTGGTGAAATACGTCAAGGCTATCATTGTTTAGAATTAATTCATCCACAATTTGAATTTGTTAAACAATCCAATTCTACTTCTTTATTGGAAAAACATTTAACTCCAATTTATCCAAGCACTGGTAATTTAAATCAATCGGTATTTCGTTTATTAACCGATAAAATATTTGAGAAATATAAAATTGTTGATCATATTCCCGATAAATTAAAAAATCAATTTAACTTATTGCCTTTAATAGAAGCTTTACATACTTTACATTATCCGCCACCTAATATTGCTTTAAAAACTTTGCAATCAGGTAAACATCCAGCTCAACAACGTTTGGCTTTTGAGGAATTATTAGCTCATCATATAAGTTTATATAGTTTACGGGCAAAAGCACGAGAACGAATTGCGCCGCAACTTAAAAATGCTGGTGAATTAATTAAAAAATTAATCAAGCAATTACCGTTTGAATTAACTTTAGCGCAAAAAAAAGTGGCTAATGAAATTAATGCTGATTTATGCTTACAGCAACCAATGCAACGGCTTTTGCAAGGGGATGTTGGTTCGGGAAAAACTATTGTGGCTGCGATTGCGGCTTTACAAGCAATTGAATCGGGATACCAAGTAGCAGTCATGGCTCCCACCGAATTGTTATCAGAACAACATAAACAAACTTTTACTCAATGGTTAAAACCTTTGAAAATCGAATTAACTTGGTTGACAGGTAGTTTAACTAAAAAGAAAAGAGAACCAATTTTAGAAAAAATAGCTTCGGGAACCGCTGCCTTAATTATCGGAACTCATGCTTTATTTCAAAAGGAAGTGGAATTTGCTAAATTAGGTTTAGTTATTATTGATGAACAACATCGTTTTGGTGTACATCAACGACTTGCGTTGCGTAATAAGGGCAGTCAAGATGGTTTATATCCACATCAATTAATTATGACTGCAACCCCGATTCCACGCACTTTAGCCATGACTGCTTATGCCGATTTAGATACTTCGGTGATTGACGAATTGCCACCTGGGCGCACCCCAGTAACAACTGTTACTATTCCTAATACCCGCCGTGATGAAATTGTTACTCGTATTGACCACGTTTGCCAACATGAAAATCGGCAAGCTTATTGGGTTTGTACTTTGATTGATGAATCTGAGTTTTTGCAATTTGAGGCGGCGGAAGAAACTGCTAAACAGTTGCGGGAAAAATTACCGCATTTAAAAATTGGTTTGGTGCATGGACGCTTAAAAGCTAAGGAAAAGGAGGTGGTTATGAATCAATTTAAGCAACACGAATTGGATTTATTGATTGCAACCACTGTGATTGAAGTTGGAGTGGATGTGCCAAATGCCAGCTTGATGATTATTGAAAATTCTGAACGGCTTGGTTTAGCGCAATTACACCAATTACGTGGACGAGTTGGGCGGGGAGCTTTGCAAAGTTATTGCGTATTATTATATCAACCACCATTATCTAAAATTGCTAAATCCAGACTTTCCACTATGCGAGAACATCATGATGGTTTTACGATTGCGCAACAAGATTTGGATATGCGTGGTCCAGGTGAAGTGTTGGGAACTCGTCAAAAAGGAACTTTAAATTTAAAAATAGCTGATTTAAAACGGGATAAAAATTTATTAGATGATATTGTTAAAACTGGTAAGATTTTATTCAAAGATTATCCTGAACAATGTCAATCTTTAGTAACTAGATGGGTGAAAGAGGGTTTGGATTATGGAGATGTGTAGGGTAAATGGTGCTTTGATTATAAATGTTACAAACTAATGATTTAGTAAGTTCTTATTATTTAGTTAAGTTTATAAGGAATTACAATATTTAATTATTATGCCTGATTTATTGGATAATATTGAATATGCTGGCAAACTTGCCTGAATAACTCTATTATCAGGTATATTTGACAGAATAATTTTTACATCGGGCAAATTTGCCTAAATTACTAATTTTCAATATCAATTGGTAATTTAGATATTTTGTTTAATATCAATAGTTTATTATAGTTATAATAGATGTAAATATAAAAATATTAGGAAAAATTTGCCTTATAATAAGTAGTTAGGCTTTAAAATCACAAAATGCGAGGTTATAAATGAGAACAAAGCTGGTTATTAATCTATTTACAATTATGGTTCTGGCTGGAACTTTTTTTTCACAGTTTATTTATGCTACTGAAGAAGTAGCCAGTAAAAAAAAACAAGTATTTCTTGATAAATTATTAACAGTTTCAGAAGCTGAAGTAAAATTGGCTTGTTATATAGTTGGAGATGGCGGCTATAGATTTTCTGATATGAAATACTATAATAGGGACATTGACGATGAAATTATACAAAAAACACTCCCCAATCTAAAAAGCAATACACAATTTATCGAAGAAGTAAAGACAGTTTTTATATCCTCAAATGAAGGTGATTATTACAAGGGAGCTTGGGAAATACTTGATCACGTTGATTTTGATCAAAATGCAGAAATTTTAGCACTAAAAGAAAAAATGTCCGTTACGAACCGAATTGGTGATTACTTTGATTGGATATATACAAGTAAGATGGATGTTTTCACCATATGGAATGAGCTGTCAAAAAACCAAAAATTAACTGTAAAACTATTTTATGAGCAAAAATATTACGATGATGTTAAGGGAATATACAGTGATATTAGGATGGTAGCAAATGGATTACATAGTATTGCAAGAGAGCGACACGAAGATGGAAGAGAATGTCGTGATAAGCATTTTAGAGAAATGGAACGACGATCTGACTATCGAACATATATTGAAGGACCTTATTTTCATTTCCATTTAAATGTTGATACATCGAATATACCTAAAAAGCATCCTGTATTAAGAATGTTGGAAGAATATGAAGCAAGTGAAAATCAACAATAATAAGGAATCTTTAAAAAACAAACTTACCCAATTAAAGGCTCAAT
>JAGLFE010000493.1 GCA_023144675.1 Thiomargarita sp.
ATAAAACTTTGCAAGCTTGGTATTTTAAAAATAATAGCCAATCCCCCGCACCATTAATCATTTATTTTGGTGGTAATGCCGAAGAAGTATCTTCTCACTTCACGGATTTAGAGCATTTTACAGGTTGGTCATTATTATTAGTCAATTATCGTGGTTATGGCTTGAGTGAAGGTAAACCTAGTGAAAAAGTTCTATTTGACGATGCGCTATTAATATATGATAAGTTTGCTGCAAGAACTGATATTGATGCCCAAAAAATTGTTGCATTTGGACGCAGTTTGGGAACTGGAATTGCGGTTTATTTAGCCGCTCACAGAAAATTAGCTGGCGTTATTCTGATTTCACCCTATGACAGCGTTGCAAGTATTGCCCAAGAAGTTTATCCCTATGCACCTATTTCGTTACTTTTAAATCACCCCTTCAGGGTAATAAATTACGCAAATAAAATCCAAATTCCTATGTTAGCCTTAATTGCCAAGAATGATCATATTATTCCACCTCACCATTCTTTTAAGTTAATTGATGCTTGGGGAGGTCAAGTGCATAAAAAAGTGATTGAAAATACCGACCATAATAATATTGTCAATGAAACAGAAGTTTGGCAACAAATTAGCCTATTTCTAAAGTTACATTAATCCATTTTACCGAACTACTTTTAGGTTAAAAATTTATGTTAGTCGATTCACATTGCCATTTAAATTTAATTACTGATACTGAAGCTGATATTTTGGTTTCTACTGCGGAAAAACAGGGAGTTGGTTATTTTCTGAACGTATCAATTGATACCGAAAGTTTTCCCCAATTAATGCAAACAACGCAAAGCTTTGATAACGTATTTGCTTCCGCTGGGATTCACCCCAATAATGCAGATAAAAAACCGATTGATGTTAATACTTTGGTGAAAATGGCAGATAATACGAAAGTAATTGCAATTGGAGAAACCGGATTAGACTATTTTCGTACTAAGAATGATAGTCAAATTGTAAAGCAAAAACAACAATTCCGTACCCATATTCAAGCAGCTAAGGAAATAAACAAACCCTTGATTATTCATAGTCGAGAAGCTATTGCAGATATTCTACTTATTTTGCAGGAAGAACAAGCAAGTACGGTTGGTGGTATTATGCACTGTTTTGTTGAGGACTGGGAAACGGCTCAAAAAGTGATAGATATGGGATTTTATATATCTTTTTCGGGAATTGTTACTTTTAAAAATGCGAAAAAATTGCAATCAGTGGCTAAAAAAGTTCCTTTAAATCGATTACTTATTGAAACCGATTCGCCTTATTTAGCTCCTGTACCCCATCGTGGGAAAATTAATCAACCAGCTTATGTTGCCCATATTGCCAAATTTATTGCTAATTTGCGTGATGAAACTTATGATTCAATTGCCAAAAAAACTACAGAGAATTTTTTTCGATTGTTTCCAATATTATAGTCATTGACAAAAAGTATATAACTCAAGTTACTCAAATGAATTTAT
>JAGLFE010000494.1 GCA_023144675.1 Thiomargarita sp.
GAAGAAATAGGGTTTTATCACATTATCAATAGAGGTGTTGAGCGGCGAGATATTTTTCTTAGTGCTGATGATAGAGATAGGTTTATTAAGATTATTGATGAAAGTGCAAATTTTTATAAATTTACTCACTACTGTCCGGTTAAGAAAAAAGAAGAGGCTTAGGAAGCCTAAGTTGTTTGGTTATAAGGTAAAATAGTAGTTTCGAGACAGCTATTTTCCCAACAAACAACTCAGGCTATGAAACATACTAACACTGTTTTTTATCAACTATTACGCTTTATCCCAAAACACCGTTTTGAAGATGCAGTCGAACGCCACCAAGGCGATTACCGAGTACGCCAGTTGAGTTGCTGGAGTCAGTTTATCGCCATGCTCTATGCTCAGTTGTCTGGTTGCCAATCCTTGAGACATCTTGAGTCGACATTTAATAGTCAAGGCAATCACCATTACCACTTAGGTGTCCGAGGAATACGCCGCTCAACACTGGCAGATGCGAACAAAAAACGGCCGTTAGGTCTTTATAAAGAATTGTTTTTTTCACTGCTGGGGAAAGTTCACTCAACCACAGCAAAAGAAGCTAAACAAGCCATTCGCCTGATTGATTCCACGACCATCGATTTGAATAAAAAACTATTTTCCTGGGCTCATTTTCGCTCTAACAAAGCAGGGGTTAAGTTACATGTCATCTATGACCCAGAACAACAAGTGCCAACCTTTTTTGCTCTTACCCATGCAAAAATTAATGACAGAAAAGCAGCGAATAGGCTACCGATAATGACAAACTCGACGTATGTCTTTGATCGTGCCTATAACGATTACCGCTGGTACTATGAACAGATGCATCTCAAAGGCAACCGTTTTGTTGGGCGTATGAAAAAGGATGCTCAATACGATGTGACAGATACTCAGGCGGTTACAAATAACATTATGAAAGACCAAATTATTCGACTCACCTCAGCAGCAGGGAAACGCTGCCCCATTCCTTTACGGCGTATCCGTTTTATCCGCCAGGAAGACCAAAAAGAAATCGTTCTGATTTCCAATGACCTGACAAGTCCAGCCGAAGAAATAATGGGGCTTTACAAACAGCGATGGCAAATAGAGTTGTTTTTCAAATGGATAAAACAGAACCTAAAAATAAAACGATTCTTCGGCACCACTGAGCAAGCGGTTCACCTGCAAATACTTATTGCTATGATTGCGTATTTATTACTCAAGCTGGTGAACAATAGTCTGAGTAATTTTCAGGTCTCATTGCAACAGTTAACCCGACTTATTTCAGTTAATTTATTCCAGCGAAAGACCGTACTTGAACTTATTAACTCGACTCAAAATAAACGAAAACCGCCCAAACCCAAGCCTGTCATGCAACTGGAGTTGGAATTTTCTTAACCGGACAGTAGTGATTCAAGTTAAAAATTCACTCGCTTTATGGCGTTTTGCAAGAAGCTCTTTCGCTAAGCCTTTTTGTTTTTAATTATTACCGTTTTGGCAATTTTATCGTGCCAACCTTGCTTACGTTTATCAAACAAAATCCAAAAAAATCCAAGAAAAAATGGAAAAATTGAAAGCAAATAACTAGCATAACGAATTAACATTTGCTTAAATTTAATTGGTTCTCTACTATCGGCATCAACAATTTTACTATCAAATAACAATTTTCCAGGAGTTGAACCATAAATTGCCCAAAAAAGTATAATTAATAGAGCAGGTAATATATTAATAATTAAAAATGCTTGCCAAGCGTGTTGTAATAAAAATTTTTGCCCTTCAAATTCAAATAATCCTAAATCGCCATTACTTTCCACTAGATAAAGTCCATAGCATAACAGTGTAATAACGGGTACAATCCAACATAAATCAATCAAAGCTGCCATCATTCGTTTCCAAAATCCAACATATTCAACAAAAGATGAATTTATTTTAGTTGTCATAATTTATAACCTCTATGTATAGCTACAACACCGCCAGTTAAATTGTGATAATCACAACGTTCTAAACCAGCCGTTTGCATCATATTTAACAAAGTTTCTTGATTAGGGTGCATTCGGATAGATTCTGCTAAATATTGGTAACTGTCCGAATCTTTAGCAATTAATTTACCCAATAATGGTAATACTTTAAAAGAATATATTTCATAAAAAGGTTTCAAGGGGCGAATTTTTAACTCCGAAAACTCTAAGATTAAAACTCGTCCACCTGGTTTAAGCACGCGCAACATTGAGCTTAATGCTGCTTCCTTGTCAGTAACATTACGCAATCCAAATGCCATAGTAATAATATCAAAACTATTATCGGCAAATGGTAAATTTTCAGCATTTACTTGTACATAGTCAACGATTGTTCCTTGATTGATTAATTTATCCCGTCCTACTTGCAACATAGAGGCATTAATATCAGCTAACACCACTTGTCCATTTTCACCAACTTTTTTAGCAAATTTAGCCGCTAAATCGCCAGTTCCACCAGCTAAATCCAGTATTTTTTGCCCGCGTTGTACGCCAGCTAAATTAATGGTAAACATTTTCCATAAACGATGAATGCCTAAAGACATTAAATCATTCATTAAATCATAACGGGTTGCGACCGAATCGAATACTTGGTCAACACGGTGTTGTTTTTCTTCAATCGGAACTTGGCTGTAGCCAAAATGAGTAGAGTTATTTTTAGCATCCATAGTATTTTAGTTGTATTTGTGATATTTAAGAAATTAATTTAAAATTTAACAAACAAGAAAAGGTTTTAGGTGTTTAATTGT
The DNA here is from genome assembly GCA_023144675.1 of Thiomargarita sp. Taxonomy (GTDB): domain Bacteria; phylum Pseudomonadota; class Gammaproteobacteria; order Beggiatoales; family Beggiatoaceae; genus JAGLFE01. Next base: position 2,759 of record JAGLFE010000494.1, read on the forward strand.
CGCATGAAAAGGCGAATATTTTTCATCAATCTTCTCAAGATATTTTGATATAAATTTAATTAATTCCTCTTCAGTTAATGAATCATCTATAAATGGTTCTATTGCTTTTTTTCGTAAATCAATTAGTTTTGGTATATCCAAACCGAGTTTGTTAATTGTGATTTCAAATTTTTCATCAATCGGTTTTATATTACCATCATAAGTATATGTAAAATATTTTTCACAATCTGCATCTAACGGAGAAATTGGAATTTCATAATTATCTTTTAAATTTCCACAATGGCGGGGTTCACCTCTTTTTATATCTTTTTGACATGAACAAAGCAAATTAGAAAAATCAAGAGCTTTTTCAGGATATTTTTCCTGTGGAAGAAGATGTTCAATATGGCTATCTGTTGCAATTAATTCTCTTTCACAATAACAACA
>JAGLFE010000495.1 GCA_023144675.1 Thiomargarita sp.
TCACTACTTTGTTCAGGACTACCCGAATTTTTAATAAGTTCTATTAATAGCAAATGTTGCAAATGAATGTAAAGCTTCAATATAAGATGAACTAGGTAATATTGATAATGCTTCTATTGCGTTATCAACTTTCTTTTTTGCAATCTGTTTTGTATATTCAATAGCATTAGTTGAAAGTATAATACTTTGGATAAATTCTAATTCTTTTCTAGTATTTTCTATTGTTCTATCCTTAATTCCTTCTTTAATTGCTTTATATAGTATCTTTTTTTGCTCAGAATCACCCTGTTTAAGAGCATAAATAAGTGGTAAAGTTGGTTTGCCTTCTGCCAAGTCATCACCAATATTTTTACCTACATTTTCAACCGTGCCAGTATAATCCAACACATCATCAATCAACTGAAAAGCAGTACCAATGTTCATACCATAAGTAACCATTGCTTGCTCATATTCAGAAGGTTGATTATTAACAACAGCACCTAATTGCGCAGCCGATTCAAACAATTTTGCAGTTTTACGTTCTATAACTTGCAAATAATTTTCTTCACTAGTATCAGGCTCATGGCAATGCAATAATTGTAAAACTTCTCCTTCTGCAATAATATTAGTTGCATCAGATAAAATTTCCATCACCCGCATATTTTTAACATTAACCATCATTTGAAAAGAACGTGAATACAAAAAATCGCCTACAAGTATACTAGCCTCATTACTCCAAATATTATTAGCTGTTGGTTGCCCGCGTCGTAATTTAGAATCGTCAACAACATCATCATGTAATAAAGTAGCTGTATGAATAAACTCAATAACTGCCGCTAAATCTATATGATTTGTTCCTTTATAATTAAAGACTTTAGCACTTAATAACAACAACATTGGGCGTAATCGTTTACCACCACTATTAACGATATAATCTCCAATAGTATTTACTAAAGCAACTTCAGAATATAAACTTTTATGAATTAAAACATTAACTGCTTGAATATCGTGTTCAATTAATTTTCTAATAGCTACAAAATCCATCATTTTTATAACGTAATTCCTTAGTGGCTTGTTAAAATAATTCATTTCTTTATTTTTTTTTATAGTATACTATATTAAAGTTTATATTTTAAGGTAAAAATATTTTATATATATTTTATATACTTAAAATGTAACTATCTACCAATTAA
>JAGLFE010000496.1 GCA_023144675.1 Thiomargarita sp.
TCGCAAACAGTTAAAACCTTAATTGTTAATGGGAAAGATAGTTTAGTGGCTTTGATTTTGCGTGGTGATCACAGTTTGAACGTAATTAAAGCCGCCAAATTACCCCAAATTGGACAAGCTATAACCTTCGCTAATCCTGATGAAATTAAGGAAACTATTGGTTGTGATATTGGTTCAATTGGTCTAGTTAATTTATCCATACCGATTGTAGTTGACCACGGGGCGGCACATTTAGCTGATTTTGTTTGTGGAGCTAATCAAAATGGGAAGCATTTGCAAAATGTAAATTGGGGACGTGATTGTCCAGAAGCTGAATCGGTTGATATTCGTAATGTTGAAACAGGCGATATGTCTCCTGATGGTCATGGAACTTTGAAAATTGCTCGGGGAATTGAAGTAGGACATATTTTCCAATTGGGTGATAAATATAGTAAAGCCATGCAAGCAACGGTGCTTAATGAAGCGGGAAATGCGACTACATTAATTATGGGATGTTATGGTATTGGTGTTTCCAGAGTGGTAGCGGCGGCGATTGAGCAAAATAATGATAAATATGGTATTATTTGGCCAGCGGCTATCGCTCCTTTTTCAGTAGCTTTATTGCCCATGAATATGCACAAATCGCAGCGACTTCGGGATGCGGCAGAATCGCTGTATAAAAAATTGTTGGCGGCGAAAATTGAGGTATTATTTGATGATCGGCGGGAACGTCCTGGTGTTATGTTTGCAGATTCGGAATTAATCGGTATTCCACATCGTTTGGTAATCGGTGAACGGGGTTTGGATAAAGGTGAAGTTGAATATAAAACTAGGAACACTAAAGAGTCCCAACATATTTCAATCGATAATGTAATTGATTTTATTCAACAACAAATTTAGAAGCTATTTATGCTAAAATCCGTTATTCTTTCTGGTGGAACTGGCAGTCGTTTATGGCCATTATCCCGCGAACATTATCCAAAACAATTGTTGGCACTTACTAATAAATATAGCTTATTACAAAATACAATTAAACGCTTAAATGGTTTAGCACCTCAAAATACGCCTTTGATCGTGTGCAATGAAAGCCACCGATTTTTAGTCGCTGAACAGCTACGTAATATAGATATTAATCCCAGCCATATTATTCTCGAGCCAATGGGAAAAAATACTGCCCCAGCCGTTGCAATTTCGGCTTTAACTGCGCTATCTTCTGATCCAGATGCCCTATTGTTAATTCTTCCCGCTGACCATTTAATTACTAATATTGAAAATTTTCAAGCGGCGGTTAAAATAGGTATGCCATTGGCAGAACAGGGCTATTTAGTAACATTTGGTATTGTTCCTCAAAGTCCCGAAACAGGTTACGGCTATATTAATGCCAGTAATCAAATTGAAAATAGTACCGCATTATTCATTGAAAAATTTGTTGAGAAACCTAATTTAGAAACAGCCCAGTTATATTTTGAATCGGGTGATTATTATTGGAATAGCGGTATGTTTCTATTTAAAGCTACTCAATATATTAATGAATTGGAAAAATTTTGTCCTGAAATTATGCAGGCTTGTCGTCAAAGCTTGGAACTAGCAGAAATTGACCAAGATTTTCTCCGTTTAGATAGTGAATCCTTTCAAATATGTCCCAGCGATTCTATTGACTATGCGGTAATGGAAAAAACTCAAAATGCAGTCGTTGTGCCTTTGGATGCTGGTTGGAATGATGTTGGAGCTTGGTCGTCTTTGTGGGAAGTTAGTGAACGGGATGATTTTGGTAATGTTGTACTGGGAGATGTGTTATTAGAAAATGTGGAAAATAGTTATATACGTGCTGAACATCGTTTATTAGCAACTATTGGTTTAAAAGACTTAATTATTGTAGAAACTGCGGATGCGGTTTTAGTTTCCCATAAAGATAGTGTTCAAGATGTCAAACAAATTGTTGCTAATTTAAAACAAAATCACCGCAATGAAGTGGAATTACATAGTAAGGTTTATCGGCCGTGGGGTAGTTACGAAAGTATTTCTACGGAAACTCGCTTTCAAGTCAAACATATTATTGTCAATCCAGGGGCAACTTTATCTCTACAAATGCATTATCACCGCTCCGAACATTGGGTTATTGTCAAAGGGACTGCTCGTATTACGCGAGATACGGAAACTTTTATTTTAACTGAAAATCAATCCACTTATATCCCAATCGGAATCAAACATCGCTTAGAAAATCCTGGAAAATTGCCTTTGGAAATTATTGAAGTGCAATCTGGTAGCTATTTGAATGAAGATGATATTGTTCGCTATGAAGATGTTTATGGACGTACCAAATTAAATATTTAATCTCTTTTTTATCTCTACTTATATTGATTGAAACTAAATATGCCTCAAGATTCCTTAGAAAATTTACGTAAACGGTTAGCACAATTTGCAGCAGTACGAGATTGGGAATCATTTCATTCCCCAAAAAATTTATCAATGGCTTTAATTGCTGAAACTGCTGAATTAATTGAACATTTCCAATGGTTGACTGAGGAACAGAGTAGTCAACTATCCTCAGATAAACATCAAGCTGTTAGCTATGAATTAGCTGATATATTGATTTACCTGATTCGTATTGGTGATAAATTGAATGTTGATTTAATTGCCGCAGCGAATGAAAAAATTGAAATCAATGAAGAACGTTTTCCGATTGAAAAAAGCTAATGCCAGTCGAGCTGATGAATATTGGTTTTTCCAATTCGTAATAGTTTGGCTGTTAAACGATTTGAGTAAATTATTTAATGGACTAAAAAATTATGCCAATAAAAATTACAATTTTAGTTAAAAATTATTTTAAAGTAAATAAATGATTGATTTAATTAAATTAAATATAATAATATAAATATATTATTTAAAATAAATAAAAAAAAGCTTGTAATTTTGGTTAAGGTATGATTTAATAGTTATCACTTTTAGAATTATAATTATTTATATATAAAGTTATAAAAACAAAGCTTAGAAATAAAAAGCAGGCTTTATAGCAAAATTTATCAGAAATAGTTTTAGAAGAAAATTAACTCCAAAAAAGCTAAGTTCCTTAAAAACGGGGGAGAAGCTAACTTTTGGGGGTTGGATGAACTAGCCATAAAGTGCTAAAAGTTCATTTCAGTAAGTAATTGAATTATAAGCAAAAATAATCAAAGCAAAAACTATGCCAAAGAAGC
>JAGLFE010000497.1 GCA_023144675.1 Thiomargarita sp.
TTATTTGCGTAACTTCAGATAATAACACATTTGACAAAAAAATTAAATATTACCCAACGTATAAAGTTTTAGACAAATACTGGTAAAAATTATATATACCTACAAATTATTAAATTTTTATTTAAAGTATAATATCCAAATAAATCTTGTTAAATAAATAAGTTATATTGGATAATTAATTTAAATTCTTAATATTTATGTTAAAATCTTGCTTTTTTTTATACATAAGGTAAACTTAATTAATGATAAATCTTTTTTCCACAAAAAATAATTAGATGAGATTAAACCATGTTAAAAAAATACATATTAAAACCAGTTATTTTATGGCTCTTACTTTTTTTATCTGCTATTACACAAGCACAAGTATTAGATATTGCTATTGATGATCAAAATGGCATAAACGGTTTAGCAGGAGCAAGTAATTTAGCAATTAGCACAGATGGACAACATCTTTATGCAGTAGGTTACTCTGACCAAGCTATTGTAGTTTTCAAACGTAGTGGGCAAACATTTTCCTTAGAACAAACTATTACTGATGAATCTATTGGCGGTGGCTTACAAGGTGTATTTGCGATTGGAATTAGCCCCGATGATAAACACGTTTATGTTACTAATGTTACAGATAATAGCTTGGTTGTTTTTTCCCGTGATTCTAATAACGGTCATCTCACTTTAGTTGAAATATTACAAGATGATGTGGCTGGTATAGATGGTTTAAATGCCGCTAATAAAATTGCTTTTAGTTCAGATAATTTACGGCTTTATGCCATCAGTTTAGGAGATAAATCACTAGCAGTTTTTTCTCGTGATCCATTAACAGGTACTTTAGATTTACTCAGTATTCAAAAAGATGAAACTAATGAAATTACAACTTTAGATGGAGCAAATTCTGTAACCGTTGCTCCTGATAATCGTTTTATTTATGTAGCGGCTATTACAGATAATGCAATTAATGTATTTGTGCGTGATGTTGATTTGGGGGAAATTTCTTTTGTAACCAGTTATCAGGATGGAATGGAAAATGTATCTAGTTTAACCATTAGTAGCGATGGTAAATATTTATATTCCGTAAGTAATAATAATGTAATTATAGTTTTCACCCGTGATATAGAAACTGGTTTGTTATCCCTAATTGAAGAGTATCAAAATGGCAGCGACAATGTTACTGGATTAAACGGTTTAAATACCATCGTTATCAGCCAAGATGAAAATAAAGTTTATATTGCTGGAACTAATGCAGTTTCCATATTTAGCCGTGATATAGATTCAGGAAAATTAACTTTTCAACAAACCATTGCCAATAATACTCAAGATATTACCACCTTAGAAAATATTTTTGATATTGTTGCCAGCCCCGATGCAAATGGTGTTATTTATATCGCTGCTTTTAATTCTAATGCTATTACTGCGTTGGATACTTTTGCGGTGGATTTGACTGTTAGCCTGACAGTTCCAAATACTATTGCTTTAGATAGTGTTTTCAATTATATTATAACAGTTAATAACAACGGTTCAGATACTGCAACTGATGTTCGGCTGGAAAATGATTTACCAGCGGGACTTATATTTACTTCAGCAACCACTGAATTAGGTAGTTGTCAATACGATAATACCGTTCATCAAATTTATTGCCTATTTGATAGTTTAGTAAGTTCAAGCAATATCGATATTAGCTTGGCGATTCCTAATGAATTAGAAACTGGTCAATTAATTAATAATGCTACGATTAGCAGTAGCCAAACTGATACGGATTTATCAAATAATACCGCTTCGGCAACAATGGACTTAGTTGAAGCTATTATTAAAACTGATTTACAAGTTGAGGTGCTAACTAATTTAGAAATAGTAGCAACTAATTATGATTTAACTTATAATCTTCGCGTGACTAATCTCGGTCCCGATGTTGCTAATGATGTGGTTTTAACAGCAACTTTAGCCACTAATATTACTTATGATGCGGCGGCTAGTGATAATGGTTGTAGCCAAATTATGCAAGAATTGACTTGTAATTTAGCTAGTATTAATCTCAATGATACTATTGAAATTCCCGTGGTGGTCAAAACCAGTAGTGAAACTGGCTCAGTTACGCTTACTGCCCAAGTAACTAGCCCTAATTTTGATTTCGATACTGAAAATAATTTAGCAACTAAAACTAATACAATAGAATTATTGCAATTTGATTTGGCGATTATAGATGCTTATGCAACACCATCTA
>JAGLFE010000498.1 GCA_023144675.1 Thiomargarita sp.
CCTATTTTAGGACTACCAAATTTTTCGCAATTAAAGCTTTAATTGGTAGCTAGTTCTAAATAAAGTAATGATTGGGCTAAAATGTACGTTGCACTAACCCAAGCTACATAATTATTTACCACTACTTTGTTTAGAACTACCGCATTTTGCGGTGAAGTTTATGGCTAATTATGCTTATAATAAACATAGACGAGGAAATCAATGATTAACAGTATTAGACAGGAAACTATAGTAAAAAAAGGAGGCAAAGTTGAAATTTTATCACCAGAGTTACCTATCGGTGCTAAAGTGGAGGTTATAGTGTTAATTGAACCTTTTGAATCGGAAGCAGAACGTTGGTTGTGTTTATTGGCTGATAATCAACAATTAGAACAAGCAGCTAAAGAATTTGAACAAGAATTAGTTGATAAATTATGCGGTTCTTGGTCAAAAGATAGTAGTTTAAAGCAAATTTTTAGTGAAATTGAAAATCAACGTCATATTGAACCTCGTGAGGTAAATTTTGATATGTCATCTTGATACCTGCATTGTCATTGCTTATTTAAATGGTAATCAAACAGTCGCTAAGAAATTAAAACTTCATTTACCTAATATTACAATAAGTTCTCTTGTTTGGGGTGAATTGCTTTATGGCGCAAGAGCTTCTGCTCGAAGCTTAGAAAATATCAAGAAGTTACAACAGTTTAAACAACTTGTTAATATTGCTAATTTTGATGAAAAAAGTGCAGACTTTTATAGTCAAATTCGTCTTTATCTTCGTAAAAAAGGTCGTCCTATAGGTGAAACTGATATGTTGATTGCAGCAATTGCCTTAGCAACTAATGCAGTACTTGTTACTGATAATACTAAACATTTTGAAAATATTGAAGATTTAATTTTAGACAACTGGTTACAAAAATAAGTAATATATCTCATTATCAAACTTTGGTAATATTGAATATGTAATATTTTTCTCACATAATTATGGGTTTTTAAATATTAAATAATATTACCAATGCAGGACTATATTTTTTCTTTTACGTAACTTCAATTAATAGGAAAACCATGATAGCCATAATGCCCAGTAAACGTACTGGAATGTATTATCTTGAATATTGTCGTATTTCTCAAGTTGATGAAAAGATTGTCTATAATCAAGCCAAAAAAGGGGAAACTCAATATTTTAGTTTGCCTATTGCCAATACAAATATTATTTTGATGGGAACTGGTACCTCAATTACCCAAGCGGCTATACGTATTATGTCAGATAATGGAGTTATGTTAGCAGTGGTTGGTGGCGGTGGTACTCCATTATATCTTGCTTCCCAGAGTGAATACCGACCTAACGAATATTTTTTTGCTTATTTGAAGAAATGGCAGGACCCAGTACAATGCTTAGAAATGGCAAAGCAACTACAGCTACAACGTATTAATTTTGTTGAAAATCAGTGGAAGAGATTTGATATTGAACTTGAGGCAGTAATTATTGCCGGGGAAACTTTTCAGCAAAAAATTAAATTAGCTAAAGATAATGAACAGTTACGTGGTTACGAGGCAAATTATGCTAAAAAACTTTACGCTATTCAAGCCAAACATCTTAGTATTAAATTTACCAGAGAAAAAGGTAAAAAAGACGAAACTGATTTATTTAATAATTATTTAGATCACGCAAGATATTTAGCTTATGGCTTGGCTGCCGTTACTTTATGGGTTTTAGGTATTCCACATAGCATGGCTGTCAGTCATGGGGCGACTCGGCGTGGAGCTTTAGTATTTGATCTTGCTGATGTAATTAAAGATGGTATTGTTATGCCCATTGCTATGTCCTATGCCAAAAATGATGAACCTAGAAATAAAATGCGTAAACGCTGTATTGCTGAATTTAATAATTCTAAAACTTTAGATGTATTATTTAATTGTATGAAACAATTGACAGAAAAATGAATGGGTTATTTCGGAATAGTTGTTACTCAATTCATAAAAAATTACCATAATTAGTAAATGTATTGTAAAATTAGTAATTAAATAAGGAATAGTCCTAAACAAAGTAGTGATGGCTTCAAAAACCTTCCAGCGTTTCAAATACCTGGAAGGTTTAATCACTATATATTTTAGGACTACCAAATAAGAAACCATAAAATATATGAAAACATTAGGAATAAAAAAACTTGAAACTAATCCTGAACAATTGAGCTTTTTTTTAGAGCAAGATGAAATTTTATTAATTACAGCACAACAAGAACAACCATTGGGTGTATTAGTTCCTTTTTCATCTCATTTAATCGAACTTGGCTTGGTTCAATGGTTAGCAATCAAAGCTTTTGAATCAGGTGATTTGACATTAGGACAAGTAGCTAAAACATTAAATAAAACTAAAAGTGAGATGCTTGATACATTAGATAAACTGAACATTAGTATCGCTGACTATGATTTGATGGAAGATTTGAGTGTTATTGAAAATTTGATAAAATTATGAATTTAATTGTTAGCGATACTATGACATTAATTGTACTTGAACGTTTAGATGCGCTATCTATGTTGTGTTTATTGTTTAACCGAATTTTGATTCCACAAGCGGTTATGGATGAATTATTGGAAGGCAATTCAGATATAAATGAATTGATACAATTAGCCGGGTGCTATGACGTAGTTTCAGTCAATACCTCTGAACGTTTATTGGAATTATATCAATGGCTAGATAGAGGAGAAGCTGAGGCGATTGAATTGGCATTTACTCGTCAATTGCCATTGATTATTGATGAGCGTAAAGGCAGAAAAATAGCACGACAGAAAAATTTATCTGTTATTGGTTTAGCTGGGTTAATTGTGTTGATTGCAAAACGTCAATATAAAACTCCAAAAGCAGCCATGGAATTGTTGGAACAAGTCATTTCAACAGGATTTCGTTTGTCTGACAAACTTTACCAACAAGTTAAAGAAGAACTTTCTAAGATTGAGAATGAAATTATAATTAATAAGGTATAGATTGTAAACATGAATGTAATTATCATCAGTGAAAGCCATAAAAAAGCTACTATTCTTAGTCGCCGCATCTTGTCAAAATATTTGCGTAATATTGGAAGACGTACTTGGATAGGCAATCTCACTGAAGAAGGACTTGAACATTTACAAGATGAATTAAGTGCAATTGCCAGTAAAAATACAGCTATAGCCTGCCATCGGGTAGTCAATCGCCATCAAATCGAATTAGAATGGATTATTGGTAGTCGTAAACAATTCGATGAAGATGGTAACTTTGCATTTCGTTATACTGAAAATTCCCAAAAATATAATATGAATCTTACCGAACAATATCGCAATATTATTAAATTTTTTGCTTATCTTAACAAACTTGCTGCTTTATTTCATGATTTAGGTAAAAACTTTTATTTTTTTCAGGATAAATTACTTGAACATAAAACAGGCAAAGCAGCTAGTGATCCTTATCGGCATGAATATTTATCTTTTGCCTATTTTTGTGCTTTATATAATGAAGATTGTGAATCTGAACATTTTATAGAACAGCTTCAGCATTTACGCCAACAAATTCAACAAGCCAGCCATCAAGAAATTTGTAAAATTGCTGTTAAAAAACTAGAAAGAATTGTTGAACAATTTGATAGTGATGAAGAACCAACTATATTATTAAAAACTATTGGGCATTTAATAGTCAGTCATCACCGCTTATTACGAGGTGAAAAAAGTTGGGATTTTATTAAAGCTGACAGTAAAAATCATAAAAAACAATTCTATGCTAAAGGTGAAACCGAACCTAACAAAAATGAACTATTTGAACCATATAAAAATCAACATTTTGTACTAGAGCAATCAGACTGGAAAGAACAATTTAATTACTGCGTTGATGGTTTATTAAAGGTTTATCAAGAAAATAAATCAGATATTGATGCCGTGATTCAAGACCATGATTTATTTATGAATTTGGTTCATTATGTTTTACGTCCAGCGTTAATTATGGCTGATCAAAGTATTTCCGCACAAGATAG
>JAGLFE010000499.1 GCA_023144675.1 Thiomargarita sp.
AAATACGTATAAAATTAAGTAAAAAATGTAGGATGCTAAAGAACTAAGCGCATCATGTTAAAGCAATATTTTAATTCTTAATTCGCATTTAAAGTTTAATGGGTAGATAGTTACCGATAAATAATACCAAACAGCATATTTTAGTACACAAAAGTTGTTATTGAAATTTAACCTTTATTAGTACTAAATTGTTTGTGTATTATTTTAAATTTTTTGAATCAAACCTTATTAATTAAATAGGATAATTGTAGTATAGTATTATGTCAGAAAAACTAAAAGTAGTATTGTGTTGGCACATGCATCAGCCAGCTTATTATGATTGGCATAAAGAAGAATATCAGTTGCCTTGGACTTATTTACATGGTATCAAGGATTACATTGAAATGGCTAATCATTTAGAGGCAGTTCCTAAAGCAAAGGCGGTAGTTAATTTTGCTCCAATTTTATTGGAACAAATAGATGATTACGTCAAGCAAATCAAAGCCTTTTTAAAAGATGGTACTCCTATTCAAGACCCTTTATTAAGTGCTTTAAATAGCCAACCTACTTATGCCCCGTTTTTAGACCAATTTCCTATTGAAGAACAGGTAGATAGCGAATCAGCGAAACAAGAGTTAATTACCGCTCGTTTAACTTTAATTGAACAATGTTTGCGCGCTAATCAAGAACATCTAATTCAACGTTTCAAAGCTTATCAAGAATTAGCCGAATTAGCCGATTCGCTTAAAAAAAATCCACAAATTGTACTTTATTTAGATGAACAATATTTAATTGATTTATCTATGTGGTATCATTTGGCTTGGTTGGGTGAAACCGTGCGGCGTTCAGATGATAGAGTTAAAGCACTTATTGAAAAAGAACGTGGATATACTGAGGCAGATCGACGGCAGTTATTAGAAATAATAGGTGAATTACTGGGTAATATTGTTCCTAGCTATAAATCACTTGCAGAACGTAAACAAGTTGAGTTATCTTTTACGCCTTACGCTCATCCAATTATGCCCTTGCTATTAGATACTTTTTCGGCTCGGGAAGCGATACCAAATATAAATTTAGAAGGTATTTCTTGTTATCCCGATGGCAAAGAACGAGTTCGGTGGCATATCAAAGAAGGCATGAAAGTATTTGAACAACATTTTGGGTTTAAACCGCAAGGATGTTGGCCATCGGAAGGTAGTTTAAGCGAAACCACAATATTATTAGCTGAAGAATTTAATATTAGTTGGTTAGCTAGCGGTGGTTCTGTTTTAAAAAATAGCTTAAAAAAATCAGGACAATCCAATCAACCAATTCACCGACCTTATCATTTATATAAAAGTCCAATACAATGCTTTTTTAGAGACGATAATCTATCAGATTTGATCGGATTCGAATATTCTAAATGGCATGGTGATGATGCTGTTGCCAATTTAGTAAATCATTTAGAAAATATTACCCAGCAAGAGGATGCAAAAGTAGTTTCGATTATTATGGATGGTGAAAATGCGTGGGAACATTATCCAAAAAATGCTTACTATTTTTTAAACGGATTGTACGAAAAACTATCCGAACATCCCGATATTGAACTAACTACTTTTTCTAATTGTTTGGATATAGAAGCGGGAGAATTATCTAATTTAGTGGCTGGTAGTTGGGTTTATGGTACTTTTTCTACTTGGATTGGAGATAAAGATAAAAATCGTGGTTGGGAAATATTGATTGAGGCTAAACATGTTTTTGATCGAGTTGCACCCCGTTTAACGCCAGAAAAAAGAGCTGAAGCTGAACATCAATTGGCTATTTGTGAAGGTTCTGATTGGTGTTGGTGGTTTGGCGGACAAAATCCTTCCGCAGCTGTACAAGATTTTGACCATTTATATAGGTTACATCTTTCGCATTTATATCGCATTTTAGGTGAACCGTTACCAGAATATTTATATCATGCGTTTACTTTTGGCGGTGGTGAGCCTGCTGCCGGTGGAGTAATGCGTAGAGGAACAGAGGAATGAAAATGGCTTCTAATGCCGATTTTTTTCAACAACGTCGGGCTGGCGTTTTATTACACCCCACTTCTTTGCCAAATACTGTAGGTAATGGTGATTTAGGTGAAGAAGCTTATCGTTTTGTCGATTTTTTATCAGATTCTGGTATTTCATTATGGCAAATGTTACCATTAGGCGCACCGCATGAAGATTTATCTCCTTATCAGTGTCAATCAGTACATGCTGCTAATCCACTACTTATTAGCTTGGATAATTTAGTTAAGAAATCTTGGTTAGTAGCTGATTCTAATCCAAAATCAGAACGTGAGGTGCAGAATGAAATAGAACGTTTAACTCAATCTGGTTATCTTGAACCCACCACTGATGATAAAAAAATCAACGATTTAATTAGCGCACGTGGTGGAGAATGCAGTCAAGAAAATATATTTACTCAATATCGCTATGGACGTTTAAGAGAAGCACGATTTGGTTTTGAACAAGGAGCTAGTTCAAAAGATAAAGCTGAATTTAAAGAGTTTATAATAGATCATGCTTTTTGGTTAGAAGATTATGCTTTATTTCGTGCTTTACAAACTGAACATGTACAAAATATTAGAAAAGAATGTTTATATGTTTTAGAGGAATATCACGATAATAATGCTGTATATCATCGATTAAATGAATTAAGAGCTGCCTCTAATTGGTGTGGTTGGTCGCCTGAATTGCGAGATCGTCATCCTGAAGCTCTTGCAAAGGCTAAACGGCGGTTGAAAGAAGAAATTGCTCAACATCTATTTGAACAATTTGTCTTTTTTAAACAATGGTTACATTTGAAAGATTATGCACATCAACGTGGGGTTTATTTATTTGGCGATTTACCTATTTTTGTTGCAGAAGACAGTGTAGATGTTTGGACTAATCCTGAAAATTTTTTATTAGATGATCAAAAACGTCCAACAATTGTTACAGGAGTACCACCCGATTATTTTTCTGCAACTGGGCAACGTTGGGGTAATCCGCATTATAACTGGGAATATATGCAATCTCATGGTTTTGACTGGTGGTTAGCACGTTTAAAAAGTGCCAAGTTAATGTTTGATGTGGTTAGAATTGACCATTTTCGTGGTTTTGAAGCTTCTTGGGCAATTCAAAGTCATTGTGAAACAGCAATTGATGGTTATTGGATGAAAGT
>JAGLFE010000005.1 GCA_023144675.1 Thiomargarita sp.
CGATTATGCTGATTTAATGGAACAATTGTTTGATTTCAATAAAATTAGAGCCTTATTTCAATCGGGATTTACCATGCGTTTTGATGCGATGCACGCCATTACTGGTCCTTATGCAAGCATGATTTTGGAAGAAAAATTACGCGCACCCAAGGGAACAGTAATGAATGGCATTCCTTTAGAAGATTTTGGTGGTGGACATCCTGATCCTAATTTAACTTACGCCCACGATTTAGTTGAAATTATGTACAGCGATCAAGCACCTCAATTTGGAGCGGCTTCAGATGGTGATGGCGATCGTAATATGGTTTTGGGGAAAAAGTTTTTTGTTACGCCTTCAGATAGTTTAGCCATTTTAGCTGCCAATGCAACCTTAGTTCCTGGTTATAAATCTGGAATTACAGGAATTGCCCGTTCAATGCCAACCAGTGAAGCGGCTGATCGTGTTGCCGAACAATTGAAAATCAATTGCTATGAAACACCAACTGGCTGGAAATTTTTTGGAACCTTGTTGGATGCCAATAAAGTAACTTTGTGCGGAGAAGAGAGTTTTGGTACTGGTTCCAATCATGTAAGAGAAAAAGATGGTTTGTGGGCAGTATTATTTTGGTTAAATATTTTAGCAGTGCGCCAACAATCGGTCGCCGATATTGCCAAAGAACATTGGACAGAATACGGACGCAATTTCTATTCCCGCCATGATTATGAAAATATTAAAACTGAAGCGGCTGAACAATTAATGAATCAATTAGCCGAGCGTTTTTCCACTTTAGCTGGTCAATCATTCGGTTCATATACGGTCAAATATTGCGACAATTTTAGTTACACTGATTCAATAGATGGTAGTTTTAGTGATAAACAGGGAATGCGAATTGGCTTTGAATGCGGTTCACGTTTAATTTTCCGTTTATCAGGAACTGGTTCTGAAAATGCTACTTTACGAATTTATTTAGAATCTTATCAAAAGGACACAACTAAACATCATTTGGATGCACAAATAGCTCTAGCTGAATTAATTAAAATCGCTGATGAAATTGCTAAAATCAAACAACATATCGGACGGGATAAACCTTCGGTAATTACTTAATTAATTAGTAGTCCTGAAAAAATTATCAAGTGGCAAATATATAATAGGTTTGCCACTATTTTTTAAGTAATTATAAAAAAACCTCGTTTACAAAACTTACAAGGAATATATAAAAATATGGAATGGTTATCAACGATTAATCCATCTATGACGACTTGGATTATTATTATATCATTACTTTTGATATTTACAATTACAATTGGTATTTTTGCCTCAAAGGGAATTTATTTGGTTGACCAAGGAAATAGCTGGATTGTGGAGCGGTTTGGAAAATATAAGAGAACCTTAGAACCTGGACTACGTTTTATTTTTCCGCTTATTGATACGATAAGAAACAGAATTAATATGCGGGAACAAGTATTAGATGTTCAACCTCAAGATGTGATTACCAAAGATAATGCAATTGTTAAAGTGGATGGAATAGTTTTTTTTAAAATATTTAGTGCTGAAAAAGCAACTTATGGAATAACAGGTTTAGAAGATGCGATTATGCAATTAACCTTAATTAATATTCGTAGAGTTATGGGGTCTATGACTTTGGATGAGTCTTTATCTGAACGTGATGCTATTAATCGTGAATTACTTTCAACTGTTGATAAAGAAACTGACCCATGGGGAATTAAAATTACCCGTATAGAAATTAAAGATATTTCACCGCCAGCAGACTTAGTTGAAGCCATGGCTAGGCAAATGAAAGCGGAACGTGAAAAACGGGCGGCTATTTTAGAAGCTGAAGGAAAAAGGAAAGCAGAAGTTGAAAATGCTGAAGGGCATAAACGCTCTTTAGTTTTAAAAGCTGAGGGTGAAAAAGCGGCTGCTATTTTAAGAGCTGAAGGAAAAAAAGAAGAGAAAATTTTACATGCCAAAGCACAGCAAGAAGTTGATTTATTAAATGCGGAAACGCGTCGGGAAACTTCTAATCATGACGCTTATGCTCGGGAAAAGATGGCTGAAGCAGAAGCTAAAGCAACTTCTCTATTATCTAACGCCATTGCTGAAGGGGATATACAAGCCATCAACTATTTTATTGCCCAAAAATATGTGGAAGCTTTACAAAGTATTGCCAGTGCGGACAATCAAAAATTAATTATGATTCCGCTGGAAGCTTCAAATTTAATTGGTTCAATTAGTGGAATTGGCGATATTGCCAAAGAAGTATTAAGTAATAAAAATAACTCTGCAAATCCCTTCAAATCAATAGACCCAAAAAGAGACAATAAGTAACTATAATAAATCCAATTTATCCCAAATATTATCAATTCGTTGTTTAACCACAGTTGTCATCTCTATAGGTTCACCCCATTGACGTTGTGTTTCACCTTGCCATTTATTAGTGGCATCAAAACCAATTTTACCTCCCAAACCCGAAACTGGCGATGCAAAATCCAAATAATCAATCGGCGTATTTTCAATCATAACCGTATCTCGAACTGGGTCCATTCGAGTGGTCATCGCCCAAATCACATCTTTCCATTTGCGTATATTAATATCATCATCTGTAACAATAATAAATTTTGTGTACATAAATTGGCGTAAAAATGACCAAATCCCAAACATAATTCGCTTGGCATGACCTGGATATTGCTTTTTAATACTAATAATTGCCATACGATATGAACAGCCTTCTGGTGGCAAATAAAAATCAATAATTTCAGGAAACTGTTTTTGCAAAATCGGGATAAATACCTCATTCAAAGCCAAACCTAAAATAGCTGGCTCATCGGGTGGACGACCAGTATATGTACTATGATAAATAGGTTGATGGCGATGCGTAATACGTTCAATGGTAAAAACGGGAAATTT
>JAGLFE010000050.1 GCA_023144675.1 Thiomargarita sp.
GACAAGGGGAGTGAGCAATTACCTTTATTTTAACCTTTCATTCGCATTGTTTTTTATACAGAACATATTTATTCTTTTTTGTCAATGCGCAAGTATTATTAAACATGAATTTAACTCTTTTAGCACCACGTTATTGGTTATTATGGATTGGAATTGGTTTTTTATGGAGTTTAATTCATTTACCTCACCAATGGCGATTAAGTACAGGTAGGCAGATTGGAATATTAGCTTATTATCTAATTGCTCGTCGTCGTAAAATTGCCGCCATTAATCTAAAATTATGTTTTCCAAAACTTAATGAAATTCAACAAAAGCACTTAATTAGACAACATTTTCAATCATTGGGAATGGGATTATTGGAAATGTTAAGTGCCTGGTGGTTACCAAATAAAACCTTAAAACCATTAGGGCATATAGAAGGATTAGAATATTTATATCAAGCTTTGGAGCATGGAAAAGGCGTGATTTTACTGAGTGCGCATTTTACCTCTTTAGAAATAGGCACCCGTTTTTTAACTATGCACACGTCCATTCATGGAGTTTATCGTCAACATGAAAATCCTTTAATTGAATATTTTATGAAAAAAAGCCGAGAACATTGGGCTGAAAAAGCTATTCCTCGCAACTCAATACGTGAAATGTTACGAAGTTTAAAGCAAAATAAAGCTTTATGGTTTGCAACTGATCAAAATTTTGGGCATAAAAATAGTGTATTCGTTGACTTTTTTAATATTTCAGCGTCAACCAATATTGCTACTTCTCGCTTGGCTAAAATGAGTGGAGCAATAGTTATTCCATTTTTTACGCAACGGTTAAAAGCAAATAAAGGTTATAAAGTAATTTTACAAGCCCCTTTGGACAATTTTCCTAGTGGAAATGAAATAGAAGATACTTTAAGAATTAATCAATTAATTGAACAGCAAGTTCTACAAGTTCCAGAGCAATATTTATGGGTGCATAGGCGTTTTAAAACTCGACCCAATAATGAAAAAAGTTTTTATTGATTTTAGCCTAAGATAATTAAATAATTATAGACCTAATAAATTTTTTGATAAATTACTACATTATTTAGGGCTATTTTAAATATAGGGTAACAAAAAAATAAGGCTTGAAAACATGATATTTATCACCATTCTGAAAATTATGAATATTGTATTTAACAAAAGCATTTAATTGGTATAACTACCATAATGCAAATATTCTATGTATTTTTCATTCAAGATTTCTTCTTAAAAAATAAAAAGGAATAAATTCTTAATTATGTATAGTTTCAAAGTAGAATTAAATGTTGGATTTAATGCAGCTTTAGAATTACTTAAAGACGCTCTGCAAGCTGAAAATTTCGGTACCGCCAGTGAAATTGATGTACAAGCCACGGTAAAAAAGAAAGCTAATATGGATATGTTGGGCTACCGTATTGTTGGTGCTTGCATACCGATTGTTGCTAAAAAAATTATTGATGCTGATGCCGATGCGGGTAATTTATTGCCTTGTAATATTGTTGTGCGCGAACTTGAAGGTAATAAATCAGTAATCAGTTTTATGAATCCTAAAATGGTTCTCGGTTTGGCTAACAATGAAGATATTGCTAAATTAGCCGATGACGCTTATGACGAATTACAAAAAGTTAAACAGCGTTTACTTAAATAAAAAAATCAATAATGCCAACAATTTTTATGGTCTTCTAATAATTTGATTTCCTAAAAAGATAATTGATTTGCTTGTCCTACCTTATAGTGGGATAAGTAGTTTAAATATTGCTATTGATTTAACAAACAGGATTTAGCAATATTGAAAGTTTTACTCAAAGTCAACGAATATAAAATGATAACTAAAGCAAAACCATTTTTAAAATGGGCTGGTGGTAAAACTCAATTGTTAAATGATATTGAGAGTAAATTTCCATATCAAAAACACGATTATTTTGCATATATTGAACCATTTGTTGGAAGTGGGGCTGTTTTATTTTGGGTTTTGAGCAATTTCCCTAACCTAAAATTTGTAGTTATTAACGATATAAATGAAGATTTAATAAATGTTTATAAAACAATAAAAACAAATATAAATAATCTTATTCCCGTACTTGAGAAATTAGAAAAAGAATATCACTTCTTTGAAAATAACTTAGAAGAAAAAAAACAATATTATTATGCTAAAAGAACTCTTTTTAATATAAGAAAGTCTAATAAAGTTACACAAGCGGCATTATTTATTTTTTTAAATAAAACTTGTTTTAACGGATTATATCGGGTCAATAAAAAAAATGAGTACAATGTTCCAATAGGAAGTTATAAAAGACCTAAAATTTGTGATAAAAAAAATCTTTTAGCTGTCAATAAACTATTGCAAAAAGTTAAAACTTTAACTGGAGATTTTGAGCAAACTGTAAATTTTGTAACAGAAAACACTATTTTTTATTTCGATCCCCCATACAAACCTTTATCAAAAACATCAAGTTTTAATTCTTACGCAAAAAACAAATTTGATGACAATGAACAAATAAGATTAAAAGAATTTTGTGATAGTTTAGATTCAATAGGATGTAAATGGATATTAAGTAATTCAGACGTAAAAGGAAAGAATCCAGAAGATAATTTTTTTGATGATTTATTTAAAAAATATCAAATCAATAGGGTTATGGCGAAAAGAAGTATTAACGCTAATCCTAACAAAAGAGGACAATTAACAGAGCTTTTAATAGCAAACTAAAAAGAGATTTAAAATGATAAAAAATGGAATAGGTGGAGCGAATACTCACACTGGTTTAATTTTTGAAGAAAGAGTTGATTTAATTACTCTTTTTAAAAATATTGATGGGTATGCTATAAAAAATACAAACAACAATTCTGGAGTACATATTTGTTATAAAGATAAAGAGGTTGCCCGTTGTTTTAAAAAGCATGAATTCTATAGATTTCTTGCTGAATTTAATATTGACTGGAGAGATCACCTTTCAAAACAGTTGTTACCTGACAATGGATTATTTGTAATAATAAGAGATACTTTATTTATCGTTGAGATTAAATTTCAGCAAGTTGCAGGTTCTGTTGATGAAAAATTACAAACTTGTGATTTTAAAAGAAAACAATATTCAAAACTTGTGCAAAGTCAAAATTGGAAAGTAGAATATGTCTATGTGTTAAATGATTGGTTTAAACAAGACTCTTACAAAGATACTCTTAATTATATAAATAGCATGAATTGTCATTATTTATTTAATAAGATACCACTGAAATGGTTAGGATTGCCAGAATAAATGGTTAAATCATATTTCAAGTCTCAAGATAAATCTTTTACCCTTATAAATGATGATATTTTTAATATTTTATCCAAGTTTGAATTTAAATTTGATATGATTTTCGCTGATCCTCCATATTTTTTATCAAATGGAGGTTTGACAATTCAAAATGGAAAGATTACCAGTGTTAATAAGGGTAAATGGGATAAATCTTATGGATTTGATGAAATAAATAATTTTAATAAAAAATGGTTATCTTTGATACGAAATAAAATGAAACCTAATGCAACAATTTGGATTAGCGGAACTTCTCACAATATTTTTAGTATTGGGCAAATTTTATTAGAACTAGGTTTTAAAATTTTAAATATAATAACTTGGGAAAAAACAAATCCACCACCAAATTTTTCATGTCGTTATTTTACTCATTCAACAGAACAAATTATTTGGGCAAGAAAAGAAGAGAAAGTTCCACATTATTTTAATTATAAATTAATGAAACAATTGAATGATAATAAACAAATGAAAGATGTTTGGAAATTGCCTGCAATTGCGAAATGGGAAAAAAGTTGTGGAAAACACCCAACACAAAAACCATTATCGTTATTAACAAGATTAATTTTAGCATCAACCGAAAAAGGTGCTTGGATATTAGACCCATTTACAGGAAGCAGCACAACAGGAATTGCCAGTAATTTATTAGAAAGAAAATTTTTAGGAATAGATAACGAGGTGGAATATTTAGAAATCAGTAAAGCAAGAAAAAAAGAAATAGAAGACATAATTATAGCCCAAAAATATAAGTCAAAGATAAAAGGATTTCGTAATGAAAATGAATTGGATTTATTTTTAATTAAAGAGTCTCAAACAAAGTATATTTTAAATGAAATAAAAGGCATAACTTAGCTTTTAATTTGTGTTAAAAACAAAAAAACTAAAAAGGAATGAAATTTCTAAAATGACTATCAGATCGGTAATTACCGAAGTTTTAGACAAACGCCATAAAAAAGTATTAACCCTCGAAAAAGCCCATGCTGGCTTAGTTGAATTGGAAATGCAAATAGATAGTATTCGGCAAATGGCAACCGATATTCAAGAAGATTCAAATGATATACCAGCAGAAATTGTTCAATTAACAACTAAAATTGCAAGACAAATTAGTGGTTTAGAAGAAGAAATTATTATTTTAAATGAGTCTATTACCAGTTTAACTAAGCGGTTCAGTAAGGAAACTATCAATATTGGAGTGGCGGGAAAAGCACGTCAGGGCAAAAGCACTTTATTGCAAAAAATATCAGGTTTATCCAATAAAGAAATTCCCACTTCTGACGAATTGCCTTGTACGGGGACAAAAAGCAAAATTCATCATTATGAAGATGATGCTTATGCAAAAATAGAATTTTATACCAAAGAAGAGTTTTTGAAAGAAATTTTACATCCTTATTTTGATAAATTAAAGTTACCTAAACCATTTTCATTAAAGCGTTTTAATGAACCTTTGCCTGAATTGAGTGAAAATGCTAGTTTGGATCGTAATTTGGATAAAGCCATTTATGAGAAGCTGATATTTATTCATAAATCTTTTCCCACTTTTTTTGAATTATTATCCAAGCAACCTAAAACCTTGGAATTGGAAGAAATTTTGGATTATGTTACCCAAAATGAGGGGCGCACTCGTTATTTAGCAGTGAAAACTGCCAATATTTTTACTAAATTTCCCAACTACGATGTAACTGGATTATGTTTAGTGGATTTGCCTGGTTTAGAAGCAGCGCAGGGACATGAGAAAAAATTAGTTTCTTCTTTAGAATATGAAGTCGATGCTATTATTTTTGTGAAATCACCTGATATATTAGGAACTGATTGGGAACAAACTGATTACAACGTATTCGATTTGGTGGATAATGCGGTGCGGGAAATTGAATTATCCCAGCGTTTGTTTATTATTTTAAATCAAAAAAGTGATGGTTCTAATAAAAAGCAAGTGCAATTATTAAAAGAACAGCCACCAGAAACATATAGCAAACCGCCGATTTTGATTGCCGATTGCAGTGATTCTAAAGCGGTTGAAGAACAAGTATTTTCCATTGTGCTTAAACATATTGAGCAAAATTTGGAAAGCACCGATCGTAAATATTTAGATATGTTGACTAAAAAGACAAATAATATTTTTACGGTATTAAATCAAGCAATTACGCCAGTTTTAAGTACATTTACCACCAGCAATGCAAATTTAAATCGGGAAAGAAAATATCGGGTGCTTTCTGAGCAATTTATTCGGGATTTAACTAAAGGCTTGGAAAAATTAGTTTTAGATGTTCAAAAGGAACTAAATATCAGCGAAGAATTCAAGCAAAAGGTAGAAGAAATCTGTGAGTTAGCCAAACAACAAGCTCCAATTCCGAATAAAGAAGAATTGGCTGAACAGTATTTGGAAAACAGTGGTTGGAAGGGTGTTGTCAGTGAGGAATTGAATTATTTACGTGCCTATTTGACTGAATTTTTAGCCACCCAATTGGATGAATACTTGCAAAATAAAGTAAATTCTACTTTACGCCAAGTTTTAGAACGAATTTTCCCAAAACAATTGCAAAATATGTTGCCCCAGGATGCAATTGATTCTGACGAACCTCGAGCGGTCATTTTAGAATTTCAGGCGATGCTTGATCAAGCTGAACAACCTAATATTTATAGAACTTTTAACTATATTCATAAGTTTAACTTCTCTTATCATAGTCATTTTCATTATCGGGTGCGGGAGGAAATGGGCTTATTGAATACTTATACCAGCGATTCCATTGATGACATTGTTCCTCAAGATGCAACTCGGGATAATTTTACTGAAAAAGCGGAGGAAATTGCTAGAGGTTTAGAAACCCATTACCATCAAACTATTTACCAATTACGGAAAAAATTTGGGGAAAAAATGCAAGCTGACCCAGCTAATGCCATTTTAGCCCTCGTTGAGGAAGTTAAAGATCGACTGGTGCGGGCTAAAGGAATTAAGGAAGAATGGAAAAGTTTCCTTGATCCAATTCGCGAACAACTTTGGGAAGATGAATTACGTCAGTTTAATAAAGAAATTGCCTTACGAACTCAATGGCGTAATGCTTTGGATGATGCTTTGAAAGGAGCTAAAAGTATTAACACCGCTTTTCCTGACTAGCAGTGAGATAAAAATGGCAAAAAATAAGACCATGATGATTATGGTAGGTCCAGATGGAGTAGGAAAAACTACCTTGCTTGCGACCATGTATCATGAATTATCCTTGTTAGAAAATTTATCGGGCTTTGAATTTACTGCCAGTCAAGATACGCAGCAAGATTTACAAGAAGCTTATGAAAAATTGCATCAAATTATTACCCAACCAACTTTTACTCCAACTGGTTCTTTATTGAAGGGAACAGCGGGAATTATTGAACGCCAATTTGAAATTTTATTTAATGGCAATAAGGAGTTAGATTTTGTTTTTTGTGATATTGCGGGCGGAATTATTCGTGCTGATGAATC
>JAGLFE010000500.1 GCA_023144675.1 Thiomargarita sp.
TAGTTCATGATAAAGAAGCTATTTTACGTGATAAAAAAGTTTTAATTGTTGATGATGATGTACGTAATGTATTTGCTTTGGCAACCGTTTTAGAAGATAAAGATATGGAAGTTGTAGTTGGCAAAGATGGTGAGCAAGGACTAAAAATGTTAGAAGAAGTGGATGATATTGCAATTGTATTAATGGACATTATGATGCCAGGAATGGATGGTTATGAAGCCATGCAAAGAATAAGAAAACAGGCTCGTCATCGTCATTTACCTATTATTGCATTAACTGCTAAAGCGATGAAAGGAGATAAAGCTAAATGTATTGATGCTGGTGCTAATGATTATTTATCTAAACCAGTTGATACTAATAAGTTATTGTCTCTAATGCGAGTTTGGCTATATAGATAAAATGTAACTATCTACCAATTAAACTTTAAATACGAAAAATTTTAACATGATTGATGCGCTTTGTTCCTCAGCACTACATTTTATACGTATTTTTTAACTTGGTAGATAGTTACCAATTATTTTAATAATTTTTTTGCATAGTAATGAATTTTAAGGTAAAATAATTAACTCAAACTGCTACTGGAAAAATGATCAGCTAATTGTGCTTAATAAAAATCTCAATACCAAGATTTATTAAATACAATGGGCTATTAATGAGGATATAATGTCATTAGATAATCAAAAAATAGTTATACTCATAGTTGATGATAATAAAAATAATTTATTTACATTGCATACCTTAATTAGCGAATATTTGGATGTAGATATTTTAGAAGCTAATTCAGGAATGGAATCTTTAACAATATTATTAGAAGCGAAAGTTGATTTAATTATTTTAGATGTACAAATGCCTGAAATGGATGGTTTTGAAACCGCTAAAGCAATTCGGGCGCGTAAAAAAACTAAATATATTCCAATTGTTTTTTTGACTGCAGCCTATAAATCTGATGAATTTCAACAAAAAGGTTTTTCCATTGGTGCCGCTGATTATTTAACTAAACCAATTGATAAAGCACAATTAATTGGCAGAATTAAAACCTATATCCGTTTTATTCGACAAGATTATCAACATAAACAAGATTTAGAAAATAGAGTAATAGAACGCACCGCAAAATTATCTGAAACTAATAAATTATTAAATCAAGAAATTGATGAACGTAATAAAATTGAACAAGCATTAAATGAAGCTAAAAATCAAGCAGAAGCAGCTAATTTAGCCAAAAGTCAATTTTTAGCCAATATGAGCCATGAATTACGCACGCCTTTGAATGCCATTATAGGTTATAGCGAAATTCTCAAAGAAGATGCCGAAGACTTAGAACAATCTGAATTCATTCCTGATTTAGAAAAAATACGAGGGGCTGGCAAACATTTATTAGGTTTAATTAATGATGTATTAGATATTTCCAAAATCGAAGCGGGTAAAATGGATTTATTTATTGAATTACTTGACCTCAATACCTTGCTTGATGAAGTTGTAGGAACAGTCTATCCAATGGTAGAAAAAGGCAAAAATATTTTTAATATAGAATATGGTTCGTTGGGACAAATAAAAACGGATATGACTAAATTACGTCAAATATTACTTAATTTACTAAGTAATGCAGCGAAATTTACTGATCAAGGTTGTATTAGTTTAAAAGTTACTCGTGAAACTCATAATGATATTGAATGGATTAATTTTTGTGTTATTGATAACGGCATCGGTATGACGAATGAACAACAAGCAAAGTTATTTAAACCATTTGCCCAAGCTGATAATTCTACCACTCGCCGTTACGGTGGAACTGGACTAGGACTTGCTATTACCAAACGTTTTACTGAAATGATGGGGGGACATATACAAGTAGAAAGTGAATATGAAAAAGGTAGCGAATTTACTATTTACTTACCTACCCAAGCCCAAAAAATCGCTATTAATGACTTGCCTAAAAGTATTACTCCTGATTTATCCCAAGAAGATGAAGTTATTATAATAATTGATGATGATATACAAATGTGTCATCTGCTCAAAGAAAAATTGAGTGAATTAGGACATGCAGTCGCAATTGCAACTGAAGGAGATAAAGGAATAGAATTAATTAATAAATATCATCCCCAAACGGTGTTACTTAACGCTCAAATGTCTGATATGGAAGGATGGCGAGTATTATCTAATTTAAAAAATAATACCGCTCTTTCTCATTTGCAAGTTATTTTACTAGTAATGGAACCAGATGAAGAAAAATGGTACACCATGAATGCAACAGAATGTCTTGATAAAGCAGCCGTTCGGACTCAGTTAACCGTGTTTTTAGAAAAATATAATATTGGCGATTATGACATGGGTCCAATTATGATTATTGAAGATGATATTGTTTGGGGGGAAACTATGAGTTTTATTCTCCAAGACCAAGGTTGGCACGTCTGTTTGGCAGAAAATGGGCAAGATGCGTTAGAACAATTAGATGAACATATTCCGCAATTTATCTTACTTGATTTAAATATGCCAGTTATGGACGGATTTGAATTCCTTGAGCATTTTAAAGATAATGAAAAATGGCAAGAAATTCCAG
Source organism: Thiomargarita sp. (assembly GCA_023144675.1). Classification (GTDB taxonomy): domain Bacteria; phylum Pseudomonadota; class Gammaproteobacteria; order Beggiatoales; family Beggiatoaceae; genus JAGLFE01. The sequence goes on from JAGLFE010000500.1 coordinate 2,555, forward strand.
TTGTAGTTATGACTTCACAAAATTTGACAACTAAAGAACAAGCCCATTTAAATCAATATGTAAAAACTATTTTACCTAAACAAACCTATTCAAAAGATGATTTACCAACTCATATTCATGAATTAATTTCTAATTAATCAGATGATTTATTTTCTCAAAATACCATAAATTATTTCTGTATAATCTTGTATAAAATTAAGTAAAAAATGTAGGATGTTGTTGAAAAACAAAGCGCATCAATCGTGTTAAAGATTTCAACTTAAATGTTTGATAGTCCTAAAATAGGTAGTG
>JAGLFE010000501.1 GCA_023144675.1 Thiomargarita sp.
TTAAAACTGTCCGAAGTATTGTTATTTAGGACTACCAAATTTTTCGGCAACCAATATTATTTACCTACAAAGCCGATTGCAAAGCCAGCCGAATCAATTGTTCACTGCTCAAATCCTCTTCTGCAACATTACGCACCCAACGACTGGCATCATTTGGCTTATAACCCAAGGCAATCAAAGCACTAATTGCGTCATTGACTGGATTATGGATAACTTGTTGCTGCTTAATAGCAGGAGTAATAATAGGCGGATTAATAGTATCATTTGAATCGCCAGTTAAACGGTCTCGCATTTCAACAATCAGTCGTTCTGCCGTTTTTTTGCCAACTCCAGGAATCCGTTTTAAATGCTCAATATCGTTATTATGGATGCACTGAATAAAACTGCTTAAATCCATTGAAGACAAAATACTTAAAGCCAGTTTAGGACCCACACCATTAATACGAATTAGACTACGAAATAATTCCCGTTCCGATTCATGAAAAAAACCATATAAAATATGTGCATCATCCCGAATACTAAGATGAGTTAATAAGGTAATTTCGGTATTAATTTCAGGCAAATTGTAGAAAGTAGACATCGGAGCCAACACTTCATAACCAATTCCTTGTACCTCAATGACCAAAATAGGTGGCTTTTTTTCAGCCAATAAACCATGTAAATAAGTAATCATAAATTGTTATTCATAACGGGCATGACACAAGGCAACCGCTAACGCATCAGCAGCATCTTCTTGTGGTGTACTTGGGAGAGCTAGTAAAACTTTTACCATCTGTTGTACTTGTATTTTGCTGGCATGACCTTTTCCAACCACAGTTTGCTTGATTTTAGTGGGTGCATATTCGTGGATGGTTAAATTATATTGGACACAGGCAAGGATTGCAACTCCCCTTGCTTGCCCTAATTTTAGAGCTGAGGCGGCATTACGATACATAAATACCTGTTCAATCGCCGCCATAGTTGGTTGAAATTGCTCGATTACCTCAGTTAAACCAGTAAAAATCTCACCTAAGCGTAAAGGCATAAGCGATGATTGCGTCTTAATATGACCACTGGTAATATAAACAGTTTTGCGGTGTTGCAAATCAATAATTCCAAAACCTGTTTTTCGTGAACCTGGGTCAATACCCAAAATACGCAACTAATAACTCGCCAACTTTTCCAAAACCTCATCGCTAATATCAGCATTAGAATAAACCTGCTGAACATCATCTAAATCATCCAAGCCTTCCAATAAGCGTAACAGCTTTTCAGCATAGTTCAAATCTAAAGCAATAGTGGTCGTAGCTCGCATAGTTACTTCCGCTTGATTCGGAGTCAATTTAGCCAATTCCATAGCCTCCTTGACTGCATAAAAATCATTAGCCTCAGTTAAAACCTCAAATGAAGCATCATCTAATTGCACTACATCTTGCGCCCCAGCTTCTAAAGCCACATCCATAATTCTATTTTCATCACTGTCTTTAGGAAAACTCAATATGCCCAGCTTTTCAAACAAATAAGCCACTGAACCATCTGTGCCTAAATTACCACCAGCTTTACTAAACGCATGCCGTACTTCTGCCACGGTGCGGTTGCGATTATCAGTCATACAATCAACTATAACCGCAATTCCGCCAGGTCCATAACCTTCATAACGAAGTTCTTCATAATCATCACCTTCCTGAGTACCAGCGCCACGTTTTACCGCTCGTTCAATAGTGTCTTTAGTCATATTGCCAGCTAAAGCTTTATCAACTGCGGCTCTTAAACGAGGATTGGAACTAGCATCACCACCACCCAAACGTGCAGATACTGTAATTTCCCGAATCAATTTGGTAAATAATTTGCCTCGTTTTACATCCTGCGCACCTTTACGATGTTGTATATTAGCCCATTTACTATGTCCAGCCATATTTATTTAATCTTATTTAGTTATTGAATTTAAAATGTTAATTTAACACGATTGATGTGCTTCATTCTTCAGCAACATCCTACATTTTTTGATTGATGCGCTTCGTTCTTCAGCAGCATCCTACGTTTTTTGATTGATGCGCTTCATTCCTCAGCAACATCCTACGTTTTTTATTTAGTTACTTTAACACGATTGATGCGCTTCATTTTTCAGCAGCATCCTACGTTTTTTGATTGACATTACGTTTTTTATTTAGTTATTAATTACACCCAAATACTTTTTGTATATCTACATCTTTAACAATTATTTGATTGTCATTAATCACAACTTCTTTACCATAAGCTGATATATTACTACTGCTCGTTACTGGCAAACCACATATTGGCGAACTAATCTGAGTAGGAGGCGGCATCAATGGGGTTATTTTCCAAGTTTGATTACTGCCTATCAAAAGTAGATAGTTATCAGGATGCCATTGTGCTTTCATGGGTGCAATAATATCAATGGTTTGATTATCAAACAGGCTTAAATTATTGGCATGTAAAAATTCTACGGTTGCTTGACCACATTGAGGACTATAAATATGCGCTAACTGTGTCCCATCAGGTGAGGGAATAACGGTTTGATAAACTTGAGCCGCATTCTCTTTAGCAATTGCATCTTTACAAATTTGATTATTAGGCGTTTCAACAATCAAAATTTCATTGCCATTTAAATCTATTTTATCAAACCGTCGCGCTCCATTCTCCAAAAAAGATTCAACTACTAAATAGCCCGCCTGTTTCATATAAAACAATTGCCCAGTTTGATGTAATCGCCAGCCCGTAATGGTATTTGATATTTCATGATTAGTTGGTGATTTAATTATTATTTGATGTTTGTATTCACCTGCTTGATTCTCCAATTTAACCAACGCCACATCAGAACCATCATTTGCCCATACTACCCTATCGCCAATTTGAAGTTGATTGGACGGTGCAGTTTGAAATAAACTACAGCCCGCAGTTAAACTTAATATTGTAACTATTATTATATGTGAAATTTTCATGATTTTTTAAGCCCTAAACAATTAAAATTTATCTTCTGCGCCTGAATATAAATTACGAATATTAGAACGGTGTTTCCAAACTAGAAACATACTTATTATTGCGCCCATTATAACATATTCTATTATATTGGTAAGTAAGAGTAGATAAATTGGAGCAAAAATGGCGGTCATAACAGCGGCTAAAGATGAGTAGCGAAATAAGAATGCCACTGCTAACCAGGTCGCCAATACTGCTAAACCAACCATCCAAACTAAAGCCACTAAAGCTCCAAATGCCGTTGCCACTCCTTTACCGCCTCGAAATTGAAAAAATACAGGATATAAATGTCCTAAAAAAACTGCAATTGCTACTAAAGCGAGTGCAACTGGTTCTATTATTACTAACTTTGCCACTAAGACTGCCACTATTCCCTTTAATATATCAAATATCAAAGTAATTAAAGCTAACTTTTTACCGCCTTGACGTAACATATTGGTTGCCCCTGGATTACCCGAACCTTGCGAACGTGGGTCAGGTAAACCCTGTATTTTACAAATAATAATAGCTCCTGACAAAGAACCTAGTAAATAAGCAAACACAATAACCGAACCACTTAATATCAAATTATCCATATTTCAAATATTCCCTATCATAATTAACACCATCAAAAAATTGGGTCTTCTAACATTATCGAAGGTTTCTTTTTTGAAGAACTACTTTTTTTCTTTAGCTTGGCTTTAAGTTTAGACTTAACCGCTTTATGCGCTACCGTATAATAGTCCAATGCTTTAACTGGTTTGCTAGATAAAGCCACCTGCATAAAGTTCATCCATAATGGTAAAGCCGTACCGCCACCAGTTGCCCTGCGAGCAATTCTACGGGGCATATCAAAGCCCATCCAAACCGTAGTTACCATCTTATTCATGGCATAACCTGCAAACCAAACATCATACAGATTACTGGTAGTTCCAGTTTTACCGCCTAAGCTTTTATTTTTTAATTTCAAGGCTTTATTTCCAGTTCCAATACGAATAACATCTTTCAACATAGAGTTCATTAAGTAAGCATTATTAGACGTGATAGCTCTGGGGGCATAATGCGGAAGCAAGCTACAATTCTTATACGGTAAAAAAGTATTACTGGATTTAAACTCTTCATTAGATGCTAGTAACTCAGAGGAACATTTTTTACAAACCTTCCAAGGATTCTCAGCGTAAATAATTTTACCATTAGTATCTTCAATCCGCTCAATAAAATAAGGTTTAACTTTAAAGCCACCATTAGCGAATACGGCAAAACCTTGAGTTAATTTCAAAGGCGTAACCTCTGCTGAACCTAAAGAGATAGTTAAATTTCTAGGAATAGTTTTGGGATTAAAACCAAACTTAGCCAGATGATTAATCGTATAATTAACCCCTACCTGTTTTAACAACTTAACAGTCGAAACATTAAGCGAATAAGCTAAAGCGTTTCTTAACGATACCCAACCATAATATTTGTTAGTATAATTCTTAGGTTTCCAACCATTTCTAGCGATAAAAGCTACATCATGAATAGAACTTTTAGGTGAATAACCTTTTGCCATTGCGGCTGAATAAATGAAAGGTTTAAAAGCTGAACCTGGTTGCCTTTTTCCTTGAGTAACCCGATTGAACTTGCTATTATAGAAATTAAAACCACCAACTAAACTGGTAATTGCACCATTATTTGCTTGCATAGAAATAAGAGCGGCTTCAAGTTTAGGCACCTGTGATAACCGCCAAGATACTTTATCTTCTTCATTAAATTTAAAATCAACTGCTACCAATTTATGATAAAAGTCTTTAATCTCTATATCGGTAGTATCTTTGGGAAACTTTTTGATGGGACGTGCCATAATAATATCGCCCACTTGCACAATACTACTGGCTCTTTTCGGATAACTACGGCGTGGTTTACGCGCCCAAGAAAGTCCTGACCAAGAAATTTTAACATAGCCAGCTTTTTTATTATAAATTTCAATACTTTTCCTCTTGACCTTTAACACTAAACTAGGAATTAATCTATCTACTGTCGAATAAGCTCGTAACTGTTTATTAGCCCAATTAGTCAATTCCATACCAGTCAAATCTTTAGCTATGTCAATATGACCCAAACGTCCTCTATAACCGTGTACTATATCATGGCGCAATAAAGCATCCCGTACTACAATGTTAGCCCAATCTTGTAAATTACTATCAATGGTTGTATATACTTTATAGCCATTAGTAACCGCTTGTTGACCAAACTTATTAATCAAATAATGGCGCACCATTTCAGCAACATATAATGCATCAGATTCTTGCTGAGGTTGATGCAAAGTCGCAGTATTACCTGCTGCAATTGCTTCATTATAGTCAGCTAATTGAATGTATTTAAGCATTAACATCCGTTTAAGTATATAATTTCTACGCTCTATGGCTTTTTTGGGCTTATTTATTGGATTATTTATAGATGGTGCTTTGGGTAATGCGGCTAACATGGCACATTCGGCAATAGTTAGTTCTCTAACATCTTTGCCATAGTAAACTTGTGCGGCTGCACCTACGCCGTAAGCCCGATAGCCAAAGAATATCTTATTTAAATATAAGCGTAAAATATCTTCTTTAGTTAATTCATCCTCAATTTTTTGGGCTAATAATATCTCTTTAAATTTACGGTCATAAGTTTTTTCATAAGATAAAAAGAAGTTACGAGCTAATTGCATGGTAATAGTGCTACCACCTTGTTGTTTTTTGCCTGTTTTTATTAGGTTGAAAGCGGCACGAAATAGGCTTTTTAAATCTACTCCTTGATGTTGATAGAATCGGTCATCTTCAGCGGCGAGGATGGCATTTATTAATCGTTGAGGTATATTGGTTAAGGGAATACGGCGTTGTTTTCCATATTCCGTAATGAATTTTCCATCTTTAGTATAAATACGTAGTGGTGTTTGCAGTTGGATGTTTATTAGGTTTTCAGTCGATGGCAGTTGTGGAATAAAGTACCACCGTATGATAACTTGTCCACTAATGCCAATTATGGTAATCATTAATCCAACTATTATAATGATTTGCAGGGTTTTAGTTAGGTGGATTAGGTTGTTTTTGATTAGTTGGGAGATAATACTATTTTTTTTATTATTCACGAGTTTCAATTAAGTTGTTTTTTTTGTAAAATATTTTTTTATTAAAGTATAAATCATAAAAGTATAAATTTGATTTTTATGTGATATAATAACAATTATATTATTTATAATTTAAAGTTAAGTATTTTTTATCTTAATTTTTAATTAATTAAAGATAATTAAAATTAATTAATTATTAAAATAAATTTTTTTAATTTTAACTAAAACATCCCAATACATTCTATTATTTAATCTAATTATCATCAAGTTATTAGACTAAAAATATAAAAAAAATTAAATCTAGTTGTTATTAATTATTAATTATTAATTATTAATACTGATAAAGTATTTACTTTAAGTATTTAACTTATCTTATTGAAAAAAATAATAAAAATTCTCAATTTTATTTAAAGGTAAATTCAATAACTATTATTACTATAACTTATATAAAATTATTATGAGTATATGGAATTTAAAGCCAGAACCTGTTATTGGTATTGATATTAGTTCAACGGCGGTTAAATTACTTGAACTTAGCTATTCAGGTAAAAAATTTAAAGTTGAAACTTATGCAGTAGAAGCTTTAAGTGAAAAAACTGTAGAAGATAAAAAAATTATTGAAATCGAAAAAGTAGGTTCCATTATTAGTCGGTTAGTTAAACGAGCTAAACCAAAAGCTCTACACGTCGCTATCGCAGTTGCTGGACCAGATGTTATTACTAAAACTATTACTATGGAAGAGGGCATGTTAGATGTAGAAATGATAGAACTAATTAGAGAGGAGCCAGCCCAATTTTTAGGTGAAGATATTGATGAAATCCACGTAGATATTCAAATATTGGGTGCAAATGAAAAAGAAATAAGTCGAGTTGATGTATTGTTAGCTGCTTGTCGCAGCGAGACCTTGGAAGCACGTATTACAGCACTTGAATTAGCGGGATTAAAGACTAGGATTGTGGATGTCGAAAAATATGCTTTAGAAAACGCATTTCTTGCGGTAACTAAAAATGATCCAGAAATTGATGAAAATGAAATTATTGCATTGGTAGAAGTCGGGGCAACTACAACTACCATGAATGTGTTGGGAGAACAGCAAATTATTTATAATCATGAAGAAATTTTTGGAGGACGGCAATTAACTGAAAGAATACAAGAACGTTATGAATTAGATTATGAGCAGGCTGAATATTCACAACGTACAGGTGGTGAAGGGCTTCCTGATGATTATGAAACAGAAATTCTTAATCCGTTTAAAGATGAAATTGCGCAACAAATTAGTCGCATGGTGCAATATTATTATTCTTCTTCCAGCTATGGTAAGTTATCACATATTTTAATTGCAGGAGGTTGTGCATCCATTTCTAATATTCTTGAGCCTATTAGTAATAAAGTTGGTGGGCATGTAACAATTGTGAACCCTTTTGTAGGAATGTCAATTGCGTCGCGAGTTAATAAAACTCATCTTATGAATGACGCACCTGCTCTGATGATAGCTTGTGGATTGGCATTACGAAATTTTGACGAAAATAAAAATTAATTAAATTTATTCAATAGAATAAAGGATAAAAAATATGCCCCAAATTAATTTATTGCCTTGGCGTGAAACTTTAAAAGAAGAACGTGAAACTAGATTTGGAATAATGACTGGTATTGCTCTATTTTGTGCTGTGTTAGTTGTACTATCAGTGCATCTTTTTATGAGTGGTGAAATTGCTTATCAGCAAAAGCGTAATAAATACTTAGATAAACAAATTGCAATAGCAGATGAGAAAATTAAAGAAATTGATGGGTTAGAAGAAGAGAAACAACAAATGATACTTCGTAAGGAAGTAATCGAAGATTTAGAAAAAAGCCGTCCTCAAATTGTACATTTAATTGAAGAGATTGTCAAACGAACACCAGAAGGACTTTACTTTGATAGTTTGATACAAAAGAAGGATGTAATTATTTTAACAGGCTTTGCCCAGTCTCAAAATCGTGTATCCAGATTGTTGACAAACTTAGGAAACTCAGAATGGATAACTAAGCCTACTTTTTATACAATAAAAGAAGCTAAAAATAAGAAAAAAGCTAAAAATAAGGAAATGAACATGGGCGCTTTTAAGATAGATATTACCCAATCTTCTCCTGAGAAAAAAGCTCGGGAAAATAAATCCTCTGCTGAATAAGGATAAATATGAACTTAGATGATTTTAGTAATTTAGACCCCCAGAATTTTGGTAATTGGCCAATTTTGGTTAAGGGCGTTATTATTGCTGTTTTATGTGCTGCTGCTTTATTTGCAGGCTATTGGTTTGATACCCAACATCAAATGGGTGAATTATTAAAAGTTCAAGCTGAAGAAGGAACATTAAAAACAACATTTGAAACAAAGCAAGAAAAAGCAGCAACTTTACCTAAATTAATAAAACAATTGGCACAAATTAGGAATATTTTAAAGACATTATATAAAAAGTTGCCTAATGAAAATAAGTTGCCAGACTTAATTAATGATATTGGTAGAGCCGTATCAACAAGTGGAGTTACATCACCAGATTGGGATACTTTATATAAGAAGAAAGAAATGGAAGATATTTATTTTATGATACCAATCAAACTACAAGTTAGAGGAAATTATCATGCTTTTGGTAAGTTGATTAGTGATCTATCGGAGCTTAATCGTATTGTAACACTACATAATATCACTATAAAATCTAATAAAGTTAGTAATAATGGTGATACAAATGAACCATTAACAATGAATATGACAGCACAGATCTATCGTTATCGAGATAAAACAGAAAAAGATGATAAAAAAAATAAGAAAAAGAAAGGAAAAAAATAAGGAGATATGATTATGTTAAAAAAAATATATTTTATAACTTTAATTATTTTACTTTCAGCCTGTAGTGATCGTGGATATCCAGATTTAGAAAAATATGTAGCAAAAATTAAAAAAGAAACTAATCCGAGTATTGATGAAATGATAGAATTTAAACATATTCCTAAATATGTTTATGATGCCCGTAATTTACGTGATCCATTCACTCCTTTAACAAAACTTGGTAGAGGTGAACAAATACCAGACAATACAAAAACTAAAGGTAAAAAGAAACTATTATGTCCAATAAAACCTGATATCAATCGGGTTAAAACAGGAACTTTAGAAGATAAATCTCTCAGTGATTTACAAATGGTAGGTACATTAAAAATAAAAGGAACTTTATGGGCATTAATTAGATTAAAATTAGAAAGAACTTTATTTAAAGTCAAAAAACGTGATTACATTGGTGATAATTTTGGTCGAATTATCAATATTTCTAACGATTCTATTGAAATACAGGAACAATTATCAGATGGCAAAGGTTGTTGGAAGACGAATTTAACTAAATTAAAATTAATTAATCGAAAATAGATATTAATGGGCAAAAAATTATGACATCATTACTAAAATTACAAAATAAATCTATAAAAATTAGTGTACAGTTCTTAATGTTTTTTAACTTAATACTAATCAGTAATTACTGTATAGCATTAAATAATTTGATTGATCTTGGTTTTTCTACGCTACCAGGTAATAAGGTTCAAATTCAATTAAATTTTACTGAGCCAACAATTAATTACAAACATTTTTCAACAGATAAACCTGCTCGTATTGTTTTAGACTTTACACGAGCAAAGATTGGCATTCAGAAAAAATATCAAGCGATAGGAATAGGAGTTGTTCAAGGGGTTCAAGTTATAGAAACACATGATAGAATGCGAGTTGTAATTAAATTAATTCGTATGGCTCCTTTTGATATTAAAATTATTAATAAAAGATTGTCAATTTCAATTAATAATGCTGCTTCAATGTTATCAGAAACTGGTCGTGCTTCCACTACAGATTCTGCTGGTATAATACCAAATTTGCCTGGAGCGATTAAAGTTCAACCAACAACCTATTCAACTACCTCAACTGGTACCTCAAAATGGTCGTCAATACCGACTCAAACAGGTTTTTCTGAACGATTACAAACTCCTCATATACGCAAAATAGATTTTAGACGTAATGAGGAAGGGGCGGGGCATATTGAAATTACTTTATCAAATGCAGACACAATAATTGATATGTCTTATAAAACTGGTAATATTATATTAAACATTTTTAATACCAGTTTACCGAAAAGACTTGATAGGCGGTTGGATGTATTAGATTTTGGCACACCAGTTAAATTAATTGATACTTTTCCAGTTGGTAGAAATGTTCGCATGAAAATTACTACCACCACAGCAGATTTTGAATACCATTCTTATCAAACAAAAAACGTATATGTAGTTGAAGTCAAAAAAAAGACTGAAATCAAAAATGAAACATTAAAAATTGAAGAACGTAAATATGAAGGTGAATTAATTGCTTTTAATTTCCAAGATATTGAAGTTCGCGGTTTGTTATCAATGTTATTTGGATTGCAAACTGAATTTGATATGGTAATTGGTGATGACGTTGGAGGCACAATTAGTTTACGTTTAAAGAATGTACCTTGGGATCAAGCATTAGATATTATTCTTGAAGCTAGAGGTTTAGGGATGAGAAAAGTTGGCAGTGTCATTATGATTGATAAAAAATCAAATATTGATGAACGTAAACAAAAAGATTTAAAAGCGCAAACAGAAATCAAGAAACTTGAACCTCTTTATACAGAATTTATAATGATTAATTATGCTAAAGCAACCGATATTGCCAAACTATTAACTCAAACTAATAAAAGAGATAATGCTTTGATATCTGACCGAGGAAGTGTCTCTATGGATGAGAGAACTAATACTCTAATTATTCAAGAAACTACCAATAAAATTGACGAAATACGGCGTTTGATTACCGCATTAGATACCCCAATTCGTCAAGTATTAATTGAGGCAAAAATAGTGATTGCTACCAGTAGCTTCAGTAAAGATTTAGGCATAAAGTTTGGTCATAGTGCCAATGAAGATTTAGGTCAAGGCAATGGCGTAGTTTTTGGCGGCAAAGTAGGTGGAGATACTGCCTACTCTGCTGGTACTGGATTTCCTGGTACTGGTGGTGGTGAAAACTATATAGTCAGTTTACCTGCAGCTATAGCCAGTCCAGCGGCAGTAGGATTAGCTATTGGTAAAATCGGTAGTTATTTATTACAACTAGAACTATCCGCCATGCAATCTGAAGGCACTGGCGAAGTATTATCAAGTCCGCGTATCATTACTGGCAACCAACAACAGGCTACCATTATTCAAGGAACTGAAATTCCCTATGTAGAACCGGCTGGAGTTGGTGAAGTTTCTCAAGTAGAATTTAAAGAAGCCTTACTGGAACTAACCGTAATTCCACAAATTACTCCTGATAACCGAGTTAGTTTAGAATTAAGTGTCAAAAAGAATTCAGAATCTGGACGTTATAACGGTATCCCAGGTATAGCTAGACGTGAAATATCAACCACCGTATTAGTTGACAATGGAGAAACAGTAGTATTAGGCGGTGTCTATGAAAGAACCACTTCCGACACCATAGATAAAGTACCATTCTTTGGTGATATACCAGTAATTGGACATCTATTTAAACGCCGCTCAAGTCGTGATGATAAATCAGAACTATTGATATTCATAACCCCTAAAATATTAGCCGAAAAAAATTAATTTAGATTCCAAATATAATTATTTAATAATAACTAACTTAAAAAGGAAAAATTGTGCCTGCTTTTAATAAACTAATTACTTACCTATTTATGCTTGCCCTACTCAGTGCCTGTGGCGGTGGCGACGAAGAACCAAGCAACTTCTTTACTGATACTGCTGGCAATACAGATAGTGGAGAGAGTAGCAATGATAATAGTTTCAATAATATTGTTGCCTCTATCACTGCTGATCAAGTTATAGCCAGCGGTGGAGAAAGCTCTATTTACCTAACTACATTTGTAGGCGATTCAGGTCGAGAAGGTGAAATAGCTCCTAATGTTCCCCTTAGAATTACTGTTCATCCCGCTGGAGTGGCAAGTTTAGTCAACGCACCTAGTAAAACTGATCGTAATGGTGATGCCAGTTTTAGCGTTACTCATCCTAGTGATGGTAATGTAGTAGTCAACATTAGTAGTGATGGCAATATTCAAGGAGGTCTTGATATACCATTATACTTTGGAGCTACTGCAGCGGCGAGATTAATTACTCCAGGAACTGTGCCTGCTGATGGAGTAACTCCAGCCGAAATTCAAATATTTGTCCGTGATTGGGAAGGTAAAATTGTACCTAATATTCCAATTGAACTATCTTTTCCAATTTCATCCTTTGCCGTTCCTACTATAACCAACGGTGCTACTGATGAGAATGGTGAGTTTATCGCTGGTGTTACTAATACCGTGCCGCAAGTTACTAAGGTAACACCGATTGCTGGAGGCTCTGCGACTAATTCATTGGTTCTTACTTATGGAGGTGGAGTCGTAACTGCATCAGCCTTAGAAACAGTGGATTTAATTATCAAAAGTAATAATGTAGCCGCTAACGGAACTACCACCGCTAACATAGTAATTGTTGCTCGGGATTTAGTAGGTACGCCTGTACCCTATGTACCAGTTAGCATTGCTAGTGATTCAGCTACCGCTATATTATCCACTGATGCAGGAACCACAAACAGTTCTCTATTTAGTACTGGTAATACTGGAGAAACTGGTAGTGTAGAATTACAAATCACTAATACCGTTGAGGAAATTGTTAATATTACCGCTTCAACCAATAGTCAAGATACCCAAATTGGGAATTCAGCCGCAATTGTATTTATTGTAGGTGCAGATAGTGATAATTTAGCGATTAAACTTAATGAACCACTAAATAATAGACAATCTGCTAATGGTACTGATACAGTGCATTTACGTGGTCAAGTAACAGATAAAGAGGGTAATCCGCTCTCTAATCAAATAGTCAGTATTATAGTTGATGGCGGTTCGGCTATTATTAGTGATGATAATCCTGAAACAGATGCCAGCGGAAGATTTTTTGTATTTTTCACTGATGAATTTGCCGAAACTTTTACTGCTAAAGCGGTGATTGGTGATACTAGTAGCAATGAAGTTCAAATTCGATTTGTTAATGTTCCAGCGGATAGGGATGGAGATGGTGAGATTGATGTCGCCATAGGTTCAATTAATTTAATTGCTTCTCCTAATCAGCAAGTCGCTAATGGTAATGATCAAGTTACTTTAACTGCAATTATACGGGATGTTAATAGCACGCCTATTTCTGGTATAAATGTATCTATTGTAACTCCTTCGGCTACGGCAATATTTGATGTAGGGCAGGTAGCGACAGGTTCTGGTGGTACAGCAGTTTTTAAAATGAGTAATACAGTTAATGAAACGGTTAATATAACAGCCAAAGCCGAAGGTAAAAGTTCTAGTCCCGTCAGCATACAATTTGTTTCAAGAAATGCGGATAAACTTTATGTAAATGTAATTAATGATATGCAACTAGCTAATGGTGCTGATGCAATTCAGATAGATGTTATAGCTAGAGATAATAATAATAATTCTATTGATAATGTTCCAATTGTAGTACGATTGTCAACCTCTGCAATTGCTAATCCTTCCAACGGTGTAACTGATGAAAATGGCTATTTTTCAACTAGTATTACTTCCACTCAAGCTGGTGATATGGAAGTGGTCATTGGTATCGAAGGTAGTACGGTAGCCGCTAGTTCCGCAGATATTGAATTTCTTGCTCAGTCAGGGGCAGATGCACAACCTGATAAAGTTGATTTAATAGTAATTCCTGAAAAGCAACAAATAGCTAATGGTAATTCTAAATTTAGTTTAACTGTTATTCCACGGAATATAAATGATACACCATTGACAGAGGTAGATGTTGAATTAATTACTAATTCAAGTAATATTATTATCCCATCTGGAATAACTAATAGTCTTGGTCAGTATCAAGTTTTTATTAGCAGTGAAATAGCTGAGGTATTTACTGTAACTCCAGTTGTAAATGGTATTGTTATGGATAATGCTATTCAAATTTTAGAATTTACTGCTGTAGGTGAAGAGGTAGCAGATTTGACCGTTAATGTGTTTAATGATAATCAGCCAGCTGATGGTGCCTCAAATGCTACTTTGAATATTATTGCACGAGATAGTGGTGGTAAACCAGTTGAAGGTGTACCGATTGTAATTCAAGCTGTTACTGGTGAGATTGCGATTGTTAGTCCTTCTCGTGGTGTAACAGATGCGGATGGTTTTTTTAGTTCGCAAGTTACTTCTACTCAAGCTGGTGAAGTTTATTTAACTGTAGCGGTGGAAGGTACTGAAATTGCAGTATCTCCTACGGTGGTTAAATTCTTTGCTCAAACTGGTGCTAGCCCTGATACAGTAGAATTAAAAGTAATAAATGCACCGCAACCAGCTGATGGATTATCGGAAATTAATTTAGTAGTGATTCCCCGCGATATAGGAAATACTCCTATTGGAGGTGTCAATGTGGAATTAATACCAGAATCAGATCAAATTACTTTAGCTCAAACTACGGGTACTACTAATGCTTTAGGCGAATTTCATACTACAGTTACAACAACAGAAGATTTAACTGAAACTTTAGCTGGAACTTTAATTGTTAATATTACGCCAGTTGCTGAAGGTCTAATTGGTGAAGCTACACCAGTTATTTTTATTCCAGTTACGGTTAATATACCAAAAACTCTTACTTTGAATATATTGGATAATAATCAAGATACTGGACAAGAAGTTATTTTAAGGGTGTTAGCTAGAGATGATAATAATTTCCCGATGGAAAATGTTTTAGTTAGTTTATCTACTCAAGCAATTGATTTTGATGTAACTGGTTCGGTGGTTTTTGGTTCTAATAGTTTTCGGGGAATAACTGATAGTTCGGGAATATTTGAAACCACTGTAACTAATACTAGTCCTGGTGGTTTTGAGGTAACAGCAGCAGTATTGGGACGGGATGGAATAGCTATTTTATCTAGCAATACAGCAACTATTACTTTTAATGCGGCGGCTACTGACCAAATTAAAGAAGTTAGTGCGATTCGTTTAGTGGCTGATAAACCGCAATTAAGTACCGATGGTTTAAGCGAAGGTATTATTATTACCGCTATTGTTAAGAATAAAGAAAACAATCTTGTTGAAGGAGCGGTAGTTAGTTTTAGTGCCGACCAAGATGGTGAAATTCAAATAATTCAAGGAACCACAGATGTAGCTGGAATTGCACAAGCTCGCTTAACCACTGTTGGTAACTTAGATAATCGAACTATCATAGTAAAAGCTAATGTTTCTTCTACAACTGGTGAAATTTTATCTGATAACATAGAAATTAGAGTAGTCGGTACATCGCTTAGTATTTCTGGACCTACTTCAATTATTAAAGGTGATGAGGTTAATTTTATTGTTTCTTTGTTAAATGTTGATGGTGATGCTATTCCTAATCAAGTACTCGCTGTTATATCTAATTCAGGAAATAAATTAAACCATGATTCTCCTGAAATTACAGTAACGACTGATATAAATGGGCAAGCCAATATAAGTTTTGTAGCTAGTGTTGCTGGAGAAGACATTATTAAAGTAAGCAAACCAAGTGCTTTAGATATTGATGAAGCTACTATTTCTGTAACTATTTCTGATGATAAATTAGATATTAAGCCTATTGAACCTAATATAATACCAAAAGGTTGGGATTGTCCAGTTATAGAAAATTGTACAATACCATTAAATGAATCTCAACGTTTTGAAATTAAATGGACTAGAGATGATGCACCAGTATCTAATGGTGAAATTATGATTTCTACTAATCGTGGGACAACTAATGGTGTAATTGTTCCAATACCACCAATAACCGATCCATATTTTGAAATTGAATCAAATAATACTGGAACTGCCAATGTAATAGTTCGTGGTGAAAGGGAAGATGGACAACCAGGACCAGCAGTGCAATTTAATATTAAATTTCTTGCAACTAATCCTGCCGAAATAAATGTTCAAGCAAATCCTGCTGTTATTGGAGTTAATCCGATAGGTGCGGATACAGAACGTAGTGAAATTATAGCAGTGGTACGTGATCCTCAAAACAATTTAGTCGCAGAACAGCGGGTTAATTTTGTGCTAGA
>JAGLFE010000502.1 GCA_023144675.1 Thiomargarita sp.
TTCATCATACCTATTATCTCTCGCCACTAGCGTAAAAGTCGCAATCATAAAAGTGAAAGATAATAATAAAACAATAATAAAAGCAACTAACCAAGCATTAGTTGTTGCTAATATCTTAAAAGACAATTTCATATAAATCTACCAGTTATCTTCATTAATTAATTTTAATTAAAACTATATCAAAAATTTTTTAGGTCTAACCTAACAAAGTTTCTAAAGCGCAGCATTGAGAAATAAATCATTTTTAACTAATACTCCCATATCAAACACAACCCATTTAATACCATTAATTTCAAATATGCCATTTATAAATGGTGCCATCCAAGTTTCCTTGGTAGATGTATCTAAATTTCTTAGTTGTTCTGGAAAATATTTAATACCTAGTACCTCATCTACTAATAAACCAGCCAAAATTCCAGCTTGATTAATAATCAGCATACGAGTATCTCTTTTCACAACAACCGCTTTGTCAGCTAAACAACTACCCAAGTCAATAACAGGTAAAAGCAAACCTCTAATATTAGCTAAACCTTTAATCCATGGTTTAGAACCTGGTATTTTAGCTAGTTGCCCCATATAAGGTAAAACTTCACGTATTTGTTCCAACGAAGCAACCAAGTGATTTTCACCTAATTTAAAAGCAACCCCTTGCCATATTTGTTCAATTTTTTCATGGTGCGGTAAGCCTTTTGCCCGTTGTTTTGCGCATTGTTCAGTGTTTTGTAACCATTGAAAAGGTGATTGAGTAAAAGACATTTTTTACAATATTTTGTATTATTTAATAGGGTTATGTAATAAATTTTTTAACAGTTGCTAATAAAATATCGGCTTTAATTGGTTTTACTAAAAAATCTTTAGCACCCTGCATTTTAGCCCAAGCTTTATCAGTCTCCATATTTTTAGAAGATATAATTACAACTGGTATATTACTTGTTTCTGGATTCTTAGTTATTTTTCGAGTTGCTTGAAAGCCATTTAAACCTGGCATAACTACATCCATCAAGACTAAATTAGGTTTAATTTCTTTTACTTTCTGAATTGCTTCTTCCCCATTTTCTGCTTGACTGGTTTGGTAACCACATTCTTCCAACATATTCTTAACGAGATAGGCATCTGTTGGAGAATCATCAACTATTAATATATGAGCCATACCTTATCTCTTTATTTAAAATAATATTTCTAAGCGTTGGTTTTAGTATCTAGCACGTATGCTTTGATAGTATTGAGTAATTCTTCTCTAGTAAATGGTTTAGTCATATAATGTTCTGCTCCAACTATTCGACCACGAGCTCGTTCAAATAGACCATCTTTACTCGATAGCATTACCACTGGTATTTTTTTAAAAATTGGGTTATTTTTGATCAGAGCGCAAGTCTGATAACCATCAAGACGTGGCATCATTATATCTACAAAAATTATATTTGGTTGATATTCCATTACTTTTGACAAAGATTCAAATCCATCAATTGCTGTAATTACTTCGCAACCTGCTTTCTTTAAAAGCGTTTCAGCGGTACGTCTAATAACTTTACTATCATCTATTACAACAACTTTAATGCCTTTATAACTGATTTCATTAGCCATTTAATTTAATTAACTTAATTAACTAAGTTTATGTCTTAGTTATTATATTTGTAATTTAGTATATTTATTTTACATATATTAGGATATTTAATTTTATTATTTTAGCGTTTATTATTTAAGATATACTATGAATGCTTATAAGATTTTATATTATCTAAAATTAAGATTACTATAATTAAGTATTATCATCAAAAAAATATTGAAATTTATTATTATTAATAATAACTTTATATTCTCAATATAATTAATTAAATGCTAAATTCTAAACTATTTTTTTAACTTTAACTAATAAGTCTTTTATATTAAAACAATTTTACTAAAATTACAAACTTTTTTACTAATTTTTTATTATTTTTAGAAATAATAGTATCTTTACAATACGAATATTAGCATTTAAGCTTTTTATTAATATTTTAGTATTAAATATTAATTATTGTTTTTAGCCAAAATCATTAATTACCAAACAATTTTAAATAACTGCTTCATCCCATGAATACCAACAATACAATCTCGAAAATAGCTAGTATTTCCTCATCCAGTTTAAAAAACTTACAAAATCACCTATTATCACAACGAGATTTAATTGAACCATGGTTTGATGCTCAATGGCATCATTCCCCCGCTCCTTTCTATGCTTCAGTTGATTTACGTAACGCTGATTTTAAACTAGCACCTGTTGATACCAATTTATTTCCCGCTGGATTTAATAACCTAGATTCAAACGCCGTTTTAGCTGCCAAAAAAGCCACTCAAATAGCCATTGAGCAACTAAATGCAAATATAAAAAATATACTACTTATTCCAGAAAATCATACTCGTAACCAATTTTACTTAGAAAATCTTGCTACTATTTATAACATTATTAAAACCGCTGGTTATAATATACATATCGGCTCGCTTAATCCTGATATATCCACTACTCAAGATTTTCAAACTACTAATCATGGCAAAATTCTAATAGAACCTTTAGTAAAACATGAACGGCAGCTACAAACAATTAACCATGATTTTACCCCAGATATGTTATTGCTTAATAATGACTTATCTACCGAAGTACCTAACTTATTAGAAAATATTCAACAATATATTACTCCACCTTTAGAAAGTGGCTGGGCTAAACGTTTAAAATCTGACCACTTTAGTATTTATGCTCAAGTAGCGCAAGAATTTGCTGATTTAATAGAAATTGACCCTTGGTTAATTAATCCATTATTTAAAAATTGTGGCGAAATCAATTTTATGAAAAAAGAGGGTTATGAATGTTTAGCCGATAATGTTAATGCTTTATTGAATGATATACGCCAAAAATATGCTGAATATAAGGTAGAACATCCCCCATTTGTAATCATTAAAGCTGATGCGGGTAGTTATGGTATGGGGGTAATGACAGTACATGATGGCGAGGAAATTATGAAACTTAATCGCAAGCAACGTACTCGTATGTCCTCTACTAAAGGTGGTAAATCTATTAGCCGAGTTATTTTACAAGAGGGAGTTTATACTTTTGAAACTTGGGGTGAACACAATTCTGTGGCAGAACCAGTTATTTATATGATAGGGTCATCTGTTATTGGTGGTTTTTATCGGGTACATACTAAGCGTGGTATTAATGAAAATTTAAATGCTCCTGGAATGCACTTTAAGCCTTTAGCTTTCCATGATTCTGCATCTAAGTGTAATCAAGATAGTGATATAATTTCAAATAGTTTTTATGTTTATGGAGTTATTGCTCGTTTAGCTTTATTAGCCGCTGCTAGAGAATTCCTTATTCATAATTGAAAAACTTATTTTTGAAAAAATGTTTTATTCATTAACTTAATACTAATTAAACTATATGATTGCTTCCCAACTAGAGTTACAAATTCTTGAAAAAGTAACTTGTTATGAAGGCTTTTTTAAACTGGTACGTTATCGCCTTAAACATAGTCTTTTTGCGGGCGGTTGGAGTAGCGAATTAATAAGAGAAGTGCTGGAAAGAGGACAGGCAGTTGCGGTGTTACCTTATGACCCAGTTAGAAAACAGTTGGTAATGATTGAACAGTTTAGACCAGGAGCAATTGGTTATTCAAAAGGAGCTTGGTTATGGGAGATTGTAGCTGGTATTTTGGAACCAAATGAAACTACAAAAGAGGTCGCTTATCGAGAAACTATAGAAGAAATAGGATGCCCTGTAACAGATATTATTCATATTGGTGATTTTTTTGTTAGCCCTGGCAGTACTTCTGAAATAACTACTTTATTTTGTGGACGGGTTGATGCCAGTATGGCTAAAGGTATTCATGGAGAAGTAGCTGAACATGAAGATATTAAGGTGCATGTAATATCATTGAAAACAGCTATAGATATGTTACAAAAAAATAATATTCATTTTGCTCCAGCTATTATTGCCTTGCAATGGTTGCTATTAAATCAGGATAAAATAGAGTCGCAATGGAATAATATTTAATTTTAATTTATAACATTTTATTTATTAATTTGATTTTTGATGCTATAATTTTTATTATACTTTTATTATTATATTTATATAATATCAATTAGTAATTAATATTAGGATTAGCTTTTAATAATTAGAATTAATTAATAGACATAGTTCCTAGTTTTTAATTTCAAGATAATTTAATTCCATTTTTATGTTAATACGCAAAAAAGAACATTTACAGCATCGAATCGCCTGCCAAGAAAAATTGCAAGATTTAGGTGCTTTAGCTTTAGAAGTTGTTGAAGCACTTTTAACTGATACTGAAACTCCTATTGAAATCAGATTGAGTACCGCTTTCAGAATTGTAGAAATGTGTGCCAAAGATTCTAATAAGGAAATTGGTCAAGCGATTATTTCTGGTATTGAGGATAATGCCAAGCAAATAGAAAAGAATGCTTGTGAATTGGCAACCTTAGAATCTCTGTTAAGAAATAATAATAATAGCAGCTCTTTAAATCATGAAGAGTTTGTTACAGCTCCAGTTGACGCTATTGTTGATGAGAACAACAATCATTTAAATAGACCTCTTATGTAAAAGGTCTAAGTTTTAAACTTCAAATCACTGGCTTATTTTATTTAGAATTCGTTGTACTAATTTAGCTGGTAATGCTATATAACCATCTTTCTCGACAATTGCTTGACCTTGTTTGGATAACACCATAGTAATAAAAGCCTTTTCTAATGGCGGCAAAGGTTTTTGAGGGTGTTTATTAACATAAATATATAAATGCCTAGCTAGTGGATATTTACCTTTTAATGCCATTTCTTTGGTCGCTGCAATAAATGGTTTTCCAGGTTTTTTGGCTAGAGCAATTGTTTTAACATTTGAGGTTTTATAACCAATTCCAGAATAGCCAATGCTGTTAATAGATGCACTAACAGATTGAACTACAGAAGCCGATCCAGGTTGTTCATTTACCGTATTTTTAAAATCACCTTTACATAGCCCTTTCTTTTTGAAATAACCATAAGTTCCTGAAACTGAATTACGCCCAAATAGTTGTATATTTCGAGTTGCTAAATTACCAGCAAGTCCAAGTTGTTCCCATTTTGTAATATTTTCTTTACCGCCACATTTACGAGTAGATGAGAAAATAGCGTCAACTTGTTGAATTGATAAATTTTTAAGTGGATTATCTTTGTGGACGTAAACTGTTAGGGCATCAATTGCAACTGAAATTGCGGTTGGTTTATAACCATACTTCTTTTCAAAAGCTTCAATCTCTACGTTTCCCATTTTTCTACTCATTGGACCTAAATTACTTGTACCTTCAGTTAATGCAGGTGGAGCAGTTGAGGAACCAGCAGCTTGTACTTCAATATTGACATTGGGATAGAATCTTTTAAATGATTCAGTCCATAAAGTCATTAAATTAGCTAATGTATCTGAACCAATGCTAGATAGATTTCCTGAAATACCTGTAAC
>JAGLFE010000503.1 GCA_023144675.1 Thiomargarita sp.
TATCTAGGACAGTGAGTAGTTACTTAGAATTAAATATTTCTTAGGTTAGATAATAGCACTTTCCGGTGTAAAAGTATCATCAACTTCTATTCTTTTTCTTGGTTTTGTATAAAAATTATCATAAATATATCCTTTAAACTTAAAAGAAATATCTGAAATAAACTCTAGGTAATCCTGAACAAAGTAGTGGTAAATTTATTAATGTATAAATTTTATTACTATTTTAAATAGTCATCACTACTTTGTTTAGGACTACCCCAAATGTATATTTGTCATTTTTTCTTGCTTTTTTTTACTTTTTGTTTTATTATTTTATATATATTTATAAATAACTATTTGATGACACATCCTAGACAAATTAACCATAACATAATCCTATAAAGCATTAAAAATCATCAATAAAAAAGGCACAATTAAAATATTTGCTATTTTTTGAAAAAAGATATACTGATTTTTACTCAAAAACAGCTAAAGTATTATATCAAGCTGAAAAATATTTTCCTTCAGATATTAAGAAAGTAATTATTAAAAAATAAGTGAATGTTATAACTTATGCTAACAAAAAATCAAACTGAAATCTTATCACGAACACGGGTTAAAATCTGTGGGATTACACGCCCTCAAGATGCACAAGTGGCGGCTGAATTAGGTACTGATGCCATTGGTTTAGTATTTTATCAACAAAGTCCACGAGCAGTTTCCATTGAACAAGCCCAAGCAATTATAGACGTATTGCCACCTTTTATCACTGTGGTTGGATTATTTGTCAATGCAAAACCACAATTTATCCAACAAATTTTAGACAAAATTCCATTAGATGCACTACAATTTCACGGTGAAGAATCACCCGCTGAATGTTGCCGTTTTAATAAACCCTATATTAAAGCCCTGCGTATGCAACCAGGTGTGGATATTCACGCTTTTATAGAAGATTATGCAAGTGCGCAAGCTATATTATTAGATAGCTACATGAAAGGCGTTAAAGGCGGAACTGGAGCTACATTTGATTGGCAACAAGTTCCACCACATTTATCAAAACCTATTATTCTAGCTGGCGGTTTAACCCCCGAAAATATCACTGAAGCGGTCAGAATACTACACCCTTATGCAGTTGACATAAGTGGTGGAGTAGAATCAGCTAAAGGTGTTAAAGATGCGGCTAAAATAGCTGCTTTTATGAAAAGAGTATCAATTTCTATGCCCAAAAAAATAAATTATACTAATTTGCCTGATGATAATGGTCATTTTGGTCAATATGGCGGTATTTTTGTTGCAGAAACATTAATTAAACCATTGGAAGAACTAAAACAAGCTTATGAACATTATTTAAAAGATTCAAGCTTTTTGGCGGAGTTCAATGACGACCTTCACCATTTTGTGGGACGACCTTCGCCATTATATCATGCCGTACGTTGGTCAAAACAACTTGGTGGAGCGCAAATTTACCTAAAACGGGAAGATTTAAATCATACTGGGGCGCATAAAATCAATAATGCTATTGGACAAGCTTTATTGGCGAAACGTATGGGCAAAAATCGGATAATTGCAGAAACGGGGGCTGGACAACATGGCGTGGCAGCAGCGACTGTTGCCGCTCGGTTTGGAATGGAATGCGTTATTTACATGGGTTCTGAAGATATAGAACGGCAAAAAATTAATGTTTACCGAATGCGCTTATTAGGTGCGGAAGTACGGGCAGTTGAATCGGGTTCTAAAACTTTAAAAGATGCTCTTAATGAAGCGATGCGAGATTGGGTAACGCATATTGATAATACTTTTTACATCATTGGCACTGTGGCAGGACCACATCCTTATCCAGCGATGGTAAGAGATTTTCAAACAGTTATTGGGCGTGAAACTCGTCAGCAAATTAAGGTACTTGCTGGATGTTTACCTGATGCTCTGATTGCTTGCGTAGGTGGTGGTTCTAATGCAATTGGGCTATTTTATCCATTTTTAGATGATAAATCTATAACTATGTATGGAGTGGAAGCCGCTGGCGAAGGATTAGATACTGGCAAACACGCTGCACCTTTATGCACTAGTCAACCAGGAGTATTGCACGGTAATCGCACCTATTTAATGTCAGACCAAGATGGACAAGTTTTACAAACTCATTCGATTTCGGCTGGTTTAGATTATCCAGGAGTTGGTCCAGAACATGCGTGGTTAAAGGATGTTGGACGAGTGCAATATGTGGCTGCGACTGATGAAGAAGCTCTCAAAGCTTTCCATGATTTAACTAGAACTGAAGGCATTATTCCAGCCCTAGAATCAAGCCATGCTTTAGCTTACTGTAAAAAAGTTGCACCAATGTTGGATAAAGATAAAATTATTATAGTTAATCTTTCAGGACGAGGCGATAAAGATATTCATACCGTAGCTGCTTACGAGGGAATAGAAATATGAGTTTGTTAAAAACCTGTTTTGACAATTTACAAGCACAAAAGCGAACAGCATTAATCCCATTTATTACTGCTGGCGATCCCAATGAGGAATTAACTGTTGCATTAATGCACACTTTGGTTAAAACAGGTGCGGATATTATTGAGTTGGGCATTCCTTTTTCAGATCCGATGGCAGATGGTCCAGTGATTCAACGTGCTAGTGAACGCGCCCTTAAACAAGGAACTTCTTTAACCAGCGTTTTGAATATGGTTAAAACCTTTCGTAGCCAAAATCATACCACGCCTATTGTTTTCATGGGTTATCTAAATCCAATAGAAATTATGGGTTATGAAAATTTTGTAAAGGCGGCACAATCTGCGGAAATAGATGGCTTACTGGTTGTTGATTTGCCACCCGAAGAAGCAACTGAATTAAATCCTTTATTACGTTCTCACGCTATTGCTCCCATTTTTTTACTGGCTCCAACCACAACGGATGATCGGATAAAACGTATTTGTTCGCAAGCCAATGGTTATTTATACTATGTTTCTTTAAAAGGAGTAACTGGAAGTGCTGATTTAGATATTGATTCAGTAAATAATAAAATTAGCCAAATTAAACAATATACTAATCTGCCAATTGGAGTTGGTTTTGGGATTAAAAATGCAGAAACTGCGGCAAAAGTAGCTAAAATTAGTGATGCGGTAATTGTGGGTAGTGCTTTAGTGCAGTTAATTGAAACTACACCAGTAGAAAATTTATTACAAGTAGTTGCTAATTTTATGACTGAATTACGTCAGGCAATAGATGCGTAATTGAAAAAAAGTAATTGCTCACTACCCTCGAATTCTATAATTAGGTAATAAACTACCCCCCTCAATCCCCCCTGCTAGGAGGGAAGTGTTTAATAAATGCTCCGGGGAATGAAAATGAAGTCCCTCGCCTTTTGGGAGAAGGAATGTTATCACCCATTATACAGTAGGTTGGGGGGAGTGAGCAATTACGAAAAAAAACAGTTCTCGATAAAATTATGGAGAACTGAATTTCTAATAATTTCTAGCATTGCTCAATAGCGTTTTTTTCTTGCTGGTTGACTGGTCTGTTTAACATTTTTGTTATCAATAGAACTGTTGTTATTATTTGTATTAGTTCTTTTGCTTGGTCTATTATTACTTGCTGCTGGTCTGTTTACTGGTTTAGAGGAAGTATTTCTTTTTTGGTCAATGGAATAATTAGGTGTAGGAGAATAATTTGGTTGAACATTTTGTCTCCTCGCAGGAGTTTGAATTATTGGACGAGTTGATGGTTGTTGAATAACTGGTCTTGATTCAAAATAACGATTATTCTTCTCTTTTGGAGGTAAATATCTATATTCTGGTTGGCTAGGTCTATAAACTGGATTTTGACGATCAGGTTTCCGGTCTATTGAAGGATTGGATTGGGGCACATTGCGACGAACACGTGCTTTAGCTTTATTAACTTTAGTAGCTTTTTTCTCCCTAGGTTTTACAGACGTGTTTCTGTCATGATGATGTCGATTTTTATTTACAATAACTGGTATATAACGAGTTGTTGGTTGTTGATATCGATAATTTGATTCTGCTCTTCTATCAGATGGATAATAGGGATGATGTTGAACGCAACCAACGATAAAAATACTTACTAATGCGAGTAATAAAGCTCTTGCAAACTTAATTTTTAATCTCATAATAATAATCCTTATTTAGTTAATACGCTAATTAATATTTGAATAATATTCAATAGCAGTTAAAATAGCTTGTCGCATATTTATTTCACTTGCAAATCTCTTGCCAGCAATATCGAAAGCTGTGTCATGTTCAACTGATGTGGTTAGAAAAGGTAAACCACTAGTAATAAGAGTAATTTTTTCAGCATCTAAAGTTTTAGCCGCAATATAACCTTGATCATGATAAAGCGATAAAACACCACTATAATATCCTTGTGAAGCTCTATTGAATACAATATCCGCATTAATTGGACCGACTACATTATAACCACGTACTTGTGCTTCTCTTATAGCTGGTTCAATTTGATCAATTTCTTCTTTTCCATAGAAACTGTTTTTACTATTATGTGGATTAAGAGCAGCAACTGCCAATGTGCCTTGAGTAATACCTAAGTTTTTTAAAGCTTCAATAGATCGAACAATATGCTCGAAAACCAATTCTTGCGTAACTAATTCACAAGCTTCACGTAATGAAGTATAATGCGTAAGGAAAAATATTCTTATTCCTTTTACTTCAATAAAGCTAACTGGTTCTTTTGTAGTTTTGGTTAAATTTGCTAATATTTTAGTATGATCAATGTAATTAATTTCGGCAGCCCGTAAAGATTCTTTATTAATGGGAGCAGTTACCATACAATTACTTAAATCCGCTAATGTAATTTCCACCGCTTTTTCAATATAATCATAAGCAGCTTGTCCACACATTGCTTGAGTTGTACCCATCGCCAATTTTGACAAGTTTATATTATCTATATCAATTAAATCAATAATATCATTTTGATAAGCTCCTTGCCACGGTTTTTGAATCAAGTTAATTTTAGCAGTTTGTCCACAATATTGTAGTGTATTTTCAATAACTTTTTTACTTCCAACAACTAATGGACGACACAATTTATGTAAATTATGCTTTAATAAAGCTTTAACCACTACTTCAGGACCAATACCTGCTGGGTCTCCTATTGTAATTGCAATAAAGGGTTTTTTTATTTTCATCAATTATTTTATGGACAATTTTTTTAATGCTTAGGAAAGATAATTAAATAATCTGGTAGTCCTGAACAAAGTAGTGATGGTCTCAAAAAACCTGTCAGGTATCAAAGACCTAACAGGTTTAGCACTACCTATTTTAGGACTACCAATAATCTTTTTGGTAATTATTAAATTTTCATTCCTTAGTAGATTGTGCAGTCTTTTTTAGAAACTAATTGTTATTCCAACATCAAACTCACGCTATGCTTAACTTTAATTTCTAACTCATTATATTTTCTTAGTTAGATAAATTCATTATCCGTATTCACCAAAAATTTAAAACTGAAAACTCCATCATTTAGAAAAAGTTGAGCATCACGTAAACTAATAAAAAAATGTAATGATTCAATCTATTTTTTCTCATTATTTAAGTTAATATAAAAGTGAATATATGAAACTAATACTTTAATAAAATTATCTAATTATTTATTGAAAAGTTTATAGTTGCCTATAATATAGGTTCTATATCAAATTTATTAGGTAATGGACTTGGTTTTTTTTGTAGTTTCTCACTAACTTGAACATCTCCTGCTACTCGGTTTAAACGTTGATTTTTATCAAAAAATAATGAAATAAGACGTTGTTTACGATTTTTTCTGCCCAACTGTTCACTATAAATATAATCCCAACGGTTTTGATTGAAACTATCAATCAACAAAGGTGTACCCATAATAAATTTTACTGTTTTAGCAGGCATATTTAAAGCTAATTTATTTAGCATTTCTTGTTCAACAAAATTTCCTTGCTGAACATCAATTTTATATACAGCACAACCTGTTAATAAAAACAGACTAAAAATAATAATTTTAAGTAATTTATAAACCATATTATTAAATGCAATTAAAAAATTTAATTTTATTATTTACGATTAACTTTTTGTTCAATGTTTTTTAGTACCTGTTTTAAAGCAGATTGGGTTGAAAAGTTTGTTGGTAAAGAATTAGAACGATTACGACTAATTCTACGCGCATCTATTTCTAAACCGCTTTGATTCCAAGAATATTCATTATTAAAAGTAAACCAAAGGTCTTTATAACAGCTATTATATCCTCCATGTTTAGCTAAAGGTTTATTTTCCGGTGATAATTGTGAATCTTCATAATAACACCAATCGATAACTACCCAAGATTGTTGTTCCCTATCTTTATCTGCTAAATAAATACAATAAGCATGCCCACCTTGCGGAGCTGTAGGCGATTCTTGGACAAAACCAGCACAAACTTTAACCCGATAAGAAGGAATACCAGCTTGAATCATTAGACTTGCCATTAAAATTGCACCATCCTCACAATCTCCTATCCCAGACTGCAAGGTTTCAAAAGGAAACTGCCAAAATTCAGGACATTCACTTCCTTTATCATCCTCTACATAATCAAGAAAATTAACTACAAATTTTTGAATTGCATGAGTAGTTGCATTAAATGTTCGTGCTTTTAAGCGATAATCATGAATAATTTCAGTAAGAATAACATCATTTATTGTTATAAAATCTTTTACATCACAAACAATTCTATCCGTTTTACCTCTCAACGCCCGACCACTGTAAGTAATTGGAGCTTGTTGCCATTTATTATTCCAATAATTTGCATCTCTAATCATATTATCTGTTTTCCTTAAAATTAAAAACTCTTCAAAATAATATTATAATATTATACAACACTATTTTGTTAAGAACCAGCAAAAAAATTTATTTGTCAAAAAAATACTGAAGGCGCAATTTTAAACCTTTTAGAAAGTTTAGCAATATGCTCTTTTGTTAAATTTCTTTGTCCACTTAGAATCATCGAAATCAGAGATTTAGAACCAATTTCAACTTTAAAATCAGATAAAGTTAAATTGAATTGATCAATTAAAGTACGCAATACAGCAATACCAGGATCAATTTTAGCTACTTGTTCTTCAAACTTAACAATTTTTTCTTGAGTAGATTCATATTTCTCAATAGCATGGGCAACAATTTCAATAAACATATTTAAAGGATCGCCTTCAGAATCTGTAGCTTGTTCAAACAAATATTCAAGCAACGCCAAAGAATCCTGATAATCAGACTTAGTCTTAATATGCAAAATATTCTTTACTTGTGTGGCAAAATCTAAAAAATAATTTGTCATTTTTTGTGGTTCAGATAACATGATAATACACTTTTGATAATATAAATTTATTTTTGTTTAAACGATTATAAATTCCTATCTAATAAATTAGGAGAAAAAATGCAAATTCTTCCAAAAAAAAATTTTAACCAAATAACGTTAATTTTAATACAAGCCATGGCAAAATCCTTTTTAGGAATGTTTATAGCCATTGCTGTATTTGGAATAGCGAGTATTATTTTGGTATTTTTTGAAATTTTTATGCCTAAAATGTCAACTGAAATGATTTGGTTTGAAATAACAGGTTTATTACTTATTGGAACTGTTATCGGTGCAATAGTCGGATTTTTTGATATGTTAGATTTTGAAATTGATAAAACTTCTAAACGTGATTAATCTATTAGATTATTAATAATAATTTACTTTTAGCAACAAGTATTTTTTAAATTTTTTATTATAATAATAAAATTATTATTGGAGTTTATGAAAGATAATCAAGCAAATTTTGTGTTTCTAAATCAATAAATATATTTAAAAAATTTTGCTAAATTAATGTAAAATTAATATTTGCTTAAATAAAACTTTCATTAAGGAAATTACAAATTTATGGGTGTTAAGAGATTTAAAATGTATTCTCTACTAGCGAGTCTTCCTTTGCTAGAAAAAAGTTATGCACTTAAAACAATTATTATTGCTATTATAGGTATATTAATGCCTATTTTAACATTAACTGCTTATTTAATGATAACAGCCCCATCAAATATAAGAGAATATCTTGATATTTATATAGTAGTGTTTTTAGGTAGCATCTTTGGGATGCTGATAACATCTTTTGCTTTACATTTTATTGTTGAACCGATTCGTATTATAGCTACAGATTTACAAAAATACCTTAACAATGATAAATATATAATAAAGCTTCCAATCGGCATTAAAGATTCAGTTGGGCAAATAATGACGCATACTCAATATCTAATTGAAAAGATAACCACTTTAAAATATGCAGTTGATTCAACAGCTTTAATTGACCCATTGACTGGAGTGTTAAACCACAAAGCTGGTATAGAACGCTTACAACAAGATATATCCCGTGCTTGTCGAGAAAAAAACCACATGTTGATTGCTTTACTCGATATCATTCAATTAGAGGAAATTAATAAGGAAATTGGAAACTATTTTGGCGATGTATGTTTAACTCAAACCGTTGAAATGTTAAATAGCAGTATTCGTGAAGGGGACTGGTTAGCACGTTGGAAAAATGACCAATTTCTAATGATTTTATGGAACATACAAAATACTGAACCCAATATAGTTTTAAAACGTATTCAACAAACCTCAGTTAAGACTAGCGAAACTGGTGGCTTACTTAAATTGAATTTCAATATTAGTGCTTATGAATACAAAGGTACAATGGAATCTAATGTTAAAAAACAAACTAATTTATTAATGGAACGTCTTGAAAAAGCATTGATTAAAGCGAATAAAACAAAAAAAGGTGGCATTACAATTATTAAATGAATGCTAAAAATTTACAGAACTAATTGGATGAAATAATCGCATAATGACCCAAGCTCATCGTACTAATAGAAGAATTCCTACTGATAAAAAAAGAAAAACTATCAAAAATAGATTACGCGAAATGATATTAATTTCTTTTTGCTTCGTAGGGCTATATTTATTTGTATCATTATTGACCTATTACGGTAGTGATCCTGGTATTTCTCACAGTAGTCCCGTAGAAGAAATTCGTAATAAAGGTGGCATTGTTGGAGCATTATTTGCTGACTTATTTTTCCATTTATTTGGTTATTTTGCTTACCTATTTCCATTAATGGTAGGATACGTAGGCTGGATTATATATCAAGGACATCATCATACTATCTTAGCTCAACCAAAAACATTAATTGTACCTGGAATTGGATTTATATTAACTCTAAGTGCTGGTTGTGGGTTAGGTATTGTTCATTTTTATGCAGAAAGTATTTTATTACCAACTCATGCGGGGGGGATTTTAGGCGGATGGATTGGTAATGGTTTAGTTTCTATAGTTTCTAGGTTAGGAGCTACCTTAATTTTGATTGCAATATTTTTTGCGGGCGTTACTTTATTGACTGGGCTATCGTGGCTAAAAGTTATGGATACCTTAGGCTCTAATACTTTAAATCATTGGCTACCTGTTACCCGTAAATTTATGCGTTCACAATTTTTACCTTGGTTTTTGGCAAGTTCAAATAAGGGTTTCCATGCAACTCATATTGGATTAAAAAGTTTTTCTAAAAATTCAAAAATATGGTCAAAAAATGCTTATACAAATTGGCAAGAACGGCGAGCTGAATGGAAAAGAGAACGGGAAGAATACGATGATGAGTATTATGATGATGAATATTACGATGATGAAAATGATTATTACTCAGAACCAAATAAAAGAAAATCCGTTGATGCTATAACAGAACCACCAACTAATTTTACTAAACAAGTTAGAGGTGAAATAAATGAACCTGAAGTGTTAGCAAAACAGCAAAATATCATAGTTCCAGCTAAACAGCTTCCTTCTTTGGATTTATTAACTGTAGCTCCAAAAATAGCAATTTCTTCTGTAGAAGAACAAAAACAACAAGTTATGGATATTTTTGTAGAGTGGGATATTGAAATAGAAATTAATGCTATGAAACCTGGACCAGTGTTGAATTATTTTGAAATAAATATTATTGATCCTATTGATAATACTAATGATTTCACAGAACTATCTCAATATTTAGCTACATCAATTCGGGTACAATACGTAAAAATTATTGAGATAAACCCAGAAAAAATTCATCTTGAAATACCTAATTCACAACGACAAATTATTTATTTAAGTGAGTTATTGAATACTCCAGAATATCAAGAAAATACTTCAGCATTAACCATAGCTTTAGGACAAAATGTTGGTGGACAAGCAGTTATTGTAAATTTAATTCATATTCCACATATTTTAATTGCTGGTAGTAATTCTATGGAAAAGAAATTAGGCATTGATACTTTAATATTAAGTTTGCTATATAAATCCTCGCCTGATAAAGTACGTTTATTATTAATTGATGATACAGTTCAACAGCCTTTAACTAATTATAATGATTTACCTCATTTGCTATTACCAGTTATTGATGAAGCAGAAATAGCATATCAAGCTTTACAATGGTGTATGCAAGAAATGGAAAATCGTTATCGTTTGATGGCGAAAAAGGGAGCGCATAATATTGAGGATTATAATCAATCAATTTTGATTCAAGAAGGTATAGAAAATAAAAAACAGGCAACAGCGATGTATTATATCATCATTATTATTAATGAAATTGCTGAATTAACTAAAATTAGTAAAATTGAGCAAACCATTATTCGTTTAACCCAAAGAGCGCGTTCTGCTGGAATTCATCTTATTTTGGGAACTGAACATACAACGGTTAATGTTATTACTGGCTTATTAAAGTCTAATATTCCAACTCGTATTGCCTTTGCGGTCGCTAACCAAAGCGAATCTCGTACCATATTAGGTCAAACTGGGGCTGAAAATTTACTAGGGAAAGGTGATATGTTATACATGACTGCAGGTACTGGAATGCCAACCCGAGTGCATAATAGCTTTGTTACTGAAGAAGATATAAAATTAGTAGTTACCGATTTAGCTTCTCGTGATAAACCTGAATATATCAATTTATGGTAATTCGTAACTACCTAATAAGTTAAGAAATGTGGTGTCCAAAGCTTTAGCTATTTCAAACAAACCATTTCTTAGTCGATAGTTACCAAATTTTCATTCTTTATCGTAACTATCTACCAATTAAACTTTAAATGCGAATTAAAGAACACGATTGATGCGTTTCGTTCCTCAACAGCATCCTACATTTTTACTTAATTTTATACGTATTTCTTAACTTGGTAGATAGTTACTCTTTATCAAATAAACAACTATATTG
>JAGLFE010000504.1 GCA_023144675.1 Thiomargarita sp.
ATAATGGTAATTTCATAAAAATTATGTAATTGCTCACCCTAGGTAAATAACATATAACTTATTGATTTAAATAACTATTTATAAAAATCCGTTATTTAAAAATAGCAGATTTTATTCATTAAAAATTAACTTTAAATTCAATTGGTTACATATATTTAGAGGTGGGTTGAGCAATTGCTAATAAGTTAAGAAATATTTGTAAAAAGTTTGAAAAAAAACTTGATAAATATCTATCCTATGTTATAATTTATAGTAGATGTTAAAAAAAATAATTTTAGTGAGTTATTCTATGATAGTTGAAGAGGGAGTGAAAAATACTTGCCTTGACATCTTTTTGTTTATATCCTATTATTATAATACTGCAGTCAGTGGAGGTAGGAGCACCCCACGTAAAAAACTGAAGTCTCCAATCTGAAATTTTGTGGTGGTAGGAACACCCCACGTAAAAAACTGAAGTCTCCAATCTGAATTGACTGCCAACAAAGCCCCTTAATTGGGGTTTTTTTGTTTATACGCATCTAAAGAAACTTGCGCCAGATTTCTATTCTAATAATACTCACCTTATTCAAGCTCTTGATCTTAAAAATAGGGAATGGATAAAAGGAAAGATAAGAGGATATGGCATAGTTGTTATAGAAATAAATAATCTGATGTTTGGTATTCCATTACGTTCTAACATCAAACATAAGGCAGCATATTTAACTAAAAAAGGAAGAAATTCTAGTGAAACTAATAAAGGCTTGGATTTCTCAAAAGCTGTTTTGTTGGCATCTCGTTCTTATGTGTCAGATTATGATTTTAAAATTCCACGTAATGAACATAGCCAATTAACAGGAAAGGAAGATTTTATAACCGGTAAATTTAAAAAATATGTGGATAAGTATATATCTGCTATAAGGGCTAATGATTCAAATATCCTTAATTCAAAAGAATATAGATATACTACTTTACAAAATTATCACGCTGATCTAGGTATACAATACCAAAATAATTGTGGTTAGAGTAAAATTAATTCTAACTAATCCTTGCAGCCGACGCAAAAAGCCGCACCTCTAAAGAGAGGTGTTAGGTCATAAGGAATGAGGATTTTATAAAATCCAAAGTTTAAACCTATTAGGTATTAAAGATTTTACTAGTTTGATGAAACTTCAGAAAATTATTAAATCCTGAGTCCTAGGTCTAATGTTTTAATAAAAAGGGTAGTCCTGCACAAAGTAGTGGTAAATTTTATAAGTGTTTGATACTTAACGAATTTTTCTAAAAAATCACTACATTATTCAGGACTACCATAAAAAGTTAGGAGTAAATTTTAAGTATTATTTACCGAACGTTCGTTCCATCTTACTATTTGATGAGGTCGCCAAACATATTTAATTGGAACTGACAAAAAGTGAACCAAACGAGTAAAAGGTAATAATAATATAAGTA
The DNA here is from genome assembly GCA_023144675.1 of Thiomargarita sp. GTDB lineage: Bacteria > Pseudomonadota > Gammaproteobacteria > Beggiatoales > Beggiatoaceae > JAGLFE01. Next base: position 1,429 of record JAGLFE010000504.1, read on the forward strand.
CAAAGGCGTTTACGATATGTAATTGAACAACCCAGGGCAAATTATTAACTAAACTTACATCAGGTTTCAATTCAAGAATAGACCATAAATATGGAACTGCAAATGAAGAATACCATGAAGAACCCCAACGAAAAAAGATTGCTATCCAAACACCTGCGACAACTTGAACTAATAAAACTAGAAGCAAGGTAGCATCCATCGGTGAAGTAACTGATCGAATACGGGAATTAGAAAAGCGTCTTATAACTAACATTACTAAGCCAGCCAAAGCTAATAACCCTAAAACAAAACCAGTGGTTTCTAATATATAAAGCCGAACAGGTTCCATATTCCACCATAAAATACTTTGTGGAATTAAAAATCCCAGTAAATGAGCAGCTAAAACACCTAATATACCATAATGCCAAGCAACTGATCCCCAAAATAATTGGCGGGTTTCTAAAAACTGCGACGATAGACTCGAATAAGAAAATCTATCTTTTGTATATCGCCAAATTGTTCCAACAATTGCAATAATAATGCATACGTAGGGGAAAACCCCATAAAGTAATTGATCAAAGCTCATTTTGTTTTCCTTTTTTCAAAAGTATTTGCTATTTTTTCAAGCATAACAGAAATAATCCTTAATATAGGCACATAAGGATTAGTTGAATCATCCTGAAAATTTGCATTCATTTTTTCAAAAACGGGGATAAGACAATCCGCAATTAATTCTTCTAAAAATGTATCATTTAAGTCAACTTGATTTAAAAAACGGAATAGAATTGGAATATGATCTGCCAATTCTTTTCCCTTGTCAAAATTGCGTTCTTGATACTCTTCTTCCAAAGCTGCCATAAAAGAACCACGCTTGAAACTTTCTCCAAACAAAATATGTCCTGCAAAAATATGACAAGCTGGATTAATATCAAAAGTTGCTGTGTATATTTCTTCCAATTTACCTATAGGCGTTTCCTTAATAAAAATCTGGAAATTTTCCAATGATTCTATTGTTTCAGGATAGTCTGTTTTAAGTAAATTAACACAGTTTTGTATATGTTTAGATAAATCCAAAGTTGGGTAATCTAAAATAAAAGAGAAACAACTATATAACTGCTGTTGTTTGCTTGCAAGCGTATTTTCCATTATAAATACTATAAACCTCGTTCTGGGCGACCTTTGAAACCACCAACCCCTGCTTCAGCTTTAAAGCTATACGGATCACCCATAATTGCTTCAGCCGCATATTCTCGGAGCATTGGCGGTACCATAAATCGTTCTTCATAAGTAGGTAAAGCAGTTAAGCGATAAATATCTTCACACATTTCAGGGGTTAATCCAGTTTTTTCTAAAGCTTCTTTAACTAAATCAGGACTAATATCATTAACTTGTTCAGCACGTTTATATAGACGAACAGCTAATAATTTTTCCAAAACATTACGTACTTTTTCTTCATCACCAGCGGTAAATAAATTAGCCATATATTTCATTGGAACTCGTGCTTTATCTAAATTACCAAAATATCCTTCAGCATCAATATTATAAATCCCATTATCCACGTGTCCTAAAACTGGTAACAGTGGTGGAATATAAAATAACATTGGTAAAGTACGAAATTCTGGATGCAAAGGTAAAGCTAAATTCCAAACTTTTAAGAATTTATAAACTGGTGATTTTTGCGCTGCTTCGATAATTGAGAAATGTACACCATTTTTTTCAGCTTGTTTAATTACTTCTGGATCAAATGGATCTAATACCATTTCTTTTTGTAAGTCAACTAAATCTTCTTCAGAAGCAGAAGCGGTGGCTTCAATTTTATCAGCATCATATAAAACTATACCTAGGTAACGAATACGTCCTACACAAGAATGGAAACAAGCTGGTGGTTGCCCTGATTCTAATCTTGGATAACATAAAATACATTTTTCTGATTTACCCGTACTCCAATTGTAATAGCTCTTTTTATAAGGGCAAGCCGATATGCAAAAACGCCAAGCACGACATGTATTTTGATCTAATAAAACAATACCATCTTCACCACGTTTATAAAGCGCACCTGAAGGACAAGAAGCCACACAGGCTGGATTTAGGCAATGATTACAAATCCTAGGTACATAGAAAAATACCAAGCGTTCAATTTCAAATAAAACTTGTTTTTCTGCTTCAGTAATATCATCAAGATTAGGATCATTACGGGCGTAAATACCTGAACCACTGAGGTCATCATCCCAATTAGGACCAGCATTAATATCAATATGTTCGCCTGTTATTAAGGAAATTGGACGTGCGGTTGGTTGATCATCACCAGCTGGAGCATTAAACAAATCTTCATATTTATAAGTCCAAGGCTCATAATAATCATCAATTGTTGGTAAATGCGGTTGATGAAAAATATTAGTTAAACCACGTAATTTATCAGTTGCTTTTAACTTGACGCTATTACTAATTGGTTCCCACCCACCTTTATATTTTTCCTGGTCTTCCCACTTAGTAGGATAACCAGTTCCTGGCTTGGTTTCTACATTATTCCACCACATGTATTCAGTACCTTGGCGGTCAGTCCAAATATTCTTACAAGCAATACTGCAAGTATGACAACCTATGCATTTATCCAGGTGAAACATCATTGAAACTTGCGCTCTTACATCCACTATTGTTCTCCATTTTTAGATATTATTAAAATAAAACAATATTTTTTATAATTATAAAAGGTTTAAAATAACTATGCCTTTTAAATTATGAAATCTTTAAAAAGTTAAAGATTATATTATATTTTAGTTATTTTTGTTTTCAACAAATTTATTTAAAAGAAAATTAATGTTTATATGTGCTAAATAATTAACGTTTTAGATATTAATAAGTATTTACTAATTTAATTATATTTTTTATAAAATATTTTTATTTATCCAAAAAATTTTAAAAATTGCATACCAATAGAATTAGGGGGTTATATTAACCATAAAAATCATATAGTTATAATAACTAAATTTCTAATGGTTAATTATAAACAAATAAAATTATTAGCTATTAACTGAAGTTACGCAAATAAAATAGAAACCAAGAAAATATAAGACTTTAGATTTTATATCTGTCTG
>JAGLFE010000505.1 GCA_023144675.1 Thiomargarita sp.
TACTTTGTTCAGGACTACCAATAATGGTTCAATATCACATAAAAATATTGTTATTACTGTAATGAATTCGTAACCTGCAGTAATATGTGGTAGGAAACAAACCGCATCTAACGAAGTTACTAGACAAATTAATACAATCCCCTTAGTTCATTGCATCCTATGCTTGTTTTCAGCCACTCAAGAACCGTGTAGTATCATGAAATAAAAAAAATAGATTTAATTATGCAAACTATAACCTTAAAAATAGAAGATAAGTACTGAAGTATAAATAATAAGTTATAAAGGTTAAGAAAAATTAATATGAAACTCCTGTCCAATATCAGCTAAAATCTTAATAAAATATCTTGTGAGCGTTGACGTTCTTTTCTAGCTCCTGACTCTTTTTGGATTTGTTTTAATTGTATTTTTTGTGCTTCTTCTAATTTTGATACAAATTTATAAGCTTTTCTCATTATTTTCTCTCCTTTATTTGGATTTTATCCTTACCTATTTATTATACCTGATTATTTGTGGTTCAATATTTAGCAGTTGTAAATCTGATTAGAAAAACGTAATCGGACATTTTTTTATATTTAACTTATATTTTACATTAAAACCAAATGACCAAAAAAATATATCCCATCGCAGGCATTGAAATCGGTACAGCTTGTGCCGGTATTAAGCAAACGGCAAAAGATGATTTAACTTTATTTAAATTAGCTACTACCAGTCATTGTGCGGCGGTATTTACTCGTAATGCCTTTTGTGCTGCTCCAGTTACCCTGGCAAAACAACATTTACAACTTGCAGAACCACAATTATTAATAATCAATTCTGGTAACGCTAATATGGGTACAGGCAAACAAGGTTTGAAAAATGCAATTTTTTGCTGTGAAGAAGTTGCACGTTTAGCAAATTGTGCCACCAATCAAGTATTGCCTTTTTCTACTGGTGTTATCGGAGAACAATTGCCAGTTAGTAAAATTACCGCAGCCATATCGACAGCTATAAAAGCTTTTAAGCCCGAAAATTGGACAAAAGCTGCTCATGCAATTATGACCACTGACACCGTACCTAAAATTGCTTCCAAACAGTTTATACTTGATGGCAACCCAGTTACAATAACAGGTATTGCGAAAGGGGCGGGCATGATTCGTCCTAATATGGCTACCATGTTAGCATTTATTGCTACCGATGCAACAATTTCCAAAGATTTATTACAGAATATGCTTGAACAAGCGGTCAATCAGAGTTTTAACCGAATTACAATTGATGGTGATACTTCAACTAATGATGCTTGTGTATTAGTTGCGACTGGGCAGGGTAAATTAAAAATTGAAGATAAGCAAAATGTCAATTTTCAAACCTTTTTATCAGCATTAACCGCAATTTGTTTGCAATTAGCACAAGAACTAGTTCGAGACGGTGAAGGTGCAACAAAATTGATGACTATTTCAATTGAACAGGGCAATTCTGAACAAGAATGTTTAGACGTTGCTTACACAATTGCTCATTCGCCATTGGTTAAAACCGCTTTTTTTGCCAGCGATGCTAATTGGGGACGTATTTTGGCAGCGGTTGGAAGAAGCGGCGTAACAGATTTAGATATTGCAACGGTGCAAATTTATTTAGATGAGCTTTGCATTATTGAAAATGGCGGTGTTGCAGAGAATTATACCGATAAACAAGGACAAGCAGTTATGCAACAAGCCGAAATTTTAATTCGAGTATTATTAGGGCGTGGCGATTTTCAAACCAAAATATATACTTGCGATTTATCTTATGATTATATACGCATTAATGCCGAATATCGTACTTAGAAATAAGCTTAAAATTATGCAAAATTTGCTGATTTTAATATAGAGAATTTTTTAAATTGCTACAATATTTTTATCCGTATTATATACAAAAGTTTTATTATTGCCCTGTTCTTGAGCAGTACTTAAAGCATTTTCAGCATTATTGACTAAGTTTGCTAAGGTTATTTTTTCTGCATCTTCGGAAGCAGATAAACCAAGACTAACGGTGATTTCTAATTCTTCTGGTTTCAATATAGCTATTTCAGAATGAATATTTGCGGCAATAATTTTACCTGCTTCTAAGTTACAATTTGGTGTGAGAATAACAAATTTTTTACCTACAAAACGTGCGACAATAGTTTCTTTAGAAACAAAATTAATTAAAAATTGCCCAACTAGATAAAGTACATGGTCAGCTATCAAATGCCCGTACATTTCATCAATCATTTGGAAATTATCAATGTCAATTATGATTAAACAAGCATCAGGACAATTTGAAATTAATGTTCTGCCTTCTTCAAGTAAAAATTTTTGATTATAAGTGCCAGTTAAACTATCCGTAGTTTCTAATTTATAAATATCTTTAGAATAATTTTTGATAACATTATATTGATGTTTTACTAATAAAAGTGATTTTAGACGAGCAATTAAAACTTCTTCAATAACAGGTTTAGTAGTAAAATCATTAGCTCCCGCTTGAAAAATTTCTGCTTGGAACTCAATATTATCTTGAATCGTAATAACTAATACTGGCATTTCTTGGCGAGAATAATGTAATTGAGTACGAATTGCATAAAGTAAATCGCCGCCAGTCATTTGTCCCGATAGAAAGAAATCAGTAAAAATAATATCAAAAGTTTCAATTCCCTTGCCTTTTTGTTGTAATCGTGTAAGTAATGCTAAAGCTTTTTCTCCACTAGTAACATGTGTTATATGTAGCCCATGTTTTTCCATATAAATTTGAGTAACTTCAGCATCAGTTAAACTATCTTCAACATATAAAATTTTCCCTACTAATCCTGCATGTCGCCTTAAAACATCCTTCATAAATTCAACTAAACGTTTATAACCTAGTGATTTATTAAAATAATCGGTTACGCCAGCCGAAAAACCTTCTTTCAATAAGCGACGATCGGCATCACTGGAAACAAAAATAACTGGCGTGAGATGTTGTTTATCACTTTTACGTATTTCATGGCAAAAATCAAGACCATCCAAACCAGGTAGCAATAATGAAGTCGTGATTAAATGAAACTTATCCCGATGTAAGTATTCCATAGCTTCTTCTGCACTTCCACAAGTAACAATATAGACACCGTTCATTTCTTTATGCAGAATGTGCGAGATAATAGAACGGGCAACTTCAGACCGATCCACTATCATAATGCTATACGACTTATTTTTTAGAGAAATCATTTTATTATTGTCAATAATTCAAAAAATGGAGACTATTTGATTTTCAAGTCTTATATTTTTCTAACTTATATATATAGTGTAACATTAAGTTGTTTTTTTGACAATCATATCAATTTTTTCTGCTAATAATTTTATACGGCGGTGAGTTAATTCTTTGCCAATATCTGCATTTTTAAATCCAGCATCTATAATATCTATTATTTTAACTTGCTGTACAATAGTGAAGGCATACTTTAACTTTTGGGCTTGTGAATAAATATGGTTGGCAAAACCTTTTCGACCACGTGAATCGGCTTCAGTAGCTAATAAAAATTGCTTAAATCTTTGTGGGCGGCGAAAAGCATCCAAATTTTGTAATAATTCAACTAATTGTTTCGCTAACAAATTATCTACATTATGGCAATCGGTATGATAACGCATAACTAAAAAAGCTAATTCATAATACTGTTTAGGTACCCGATAACGTTGGCACAATTGTTCTAAAGGCTTAATTCCTCGCACTTCATGTTCAGGATGTTTGGGATAAAATTCAACGGGCGTTATTCCTTTACCTAAATCGTGCATTAAAACCGCAAATAATACTTGTGTATCATCCGTCATATTTCGAGCTTGTTGTAAAGCCAATAGCAGATGAATTCCCGTATCAATTTCAGGATGATATTTAGCCGATTGAGGAATCCCAAATAATTTATCAATTTCTGGAAAAATTCGAGCTAATGCCCCGCAAGAACGTAAAGTTGTAAAAAAATTTTGTGGTTGTGGTTCAGCTAATGCTTGCACCATTTCTTGCCAAACTCGTTCTGCAACTAAAGCATCTACTTCACCTTCATTGACCATATTTGTCATTAATTCAAAAGTTTCATCAGCAATTTTAAAATCAAACCGAGCTGCAAATCGAGCAATACGTAAAATTCGCACTGGGTCTTCTACAAAAGCAGGTGAAACATGGCGTAAAATTCCCGCTTTTAAATCAGATAAACCGTTAAAAAGATCAATAAGTTGTCCTTGGTCATCCAATGCCATCGCATTAATGGTTAAATCTCTACGTTTTAAATCATCTTCTAAGCTAACATCGGGTTCAGCATAAACATTGAAACCAATATAACCTGGTTTAGTTTTGCGTTCAGTGCGGGCGATGGCATATTCTTCATGAGTTTTAGGATGTAGAAAAACTGGAAAATCACGTCCAACTAAGGAATAACCTAATTTTATTAGTTCATCAGGCGTTGCCCCAACTATCACCCAATCTTTATCTTTGCAAGGACGATTTAAAAACTGATCACGAACTGCTCCACCTACTTGATATATTTTCATTTTGAATGTTATAATAAATTAACTATTGATATTTCTAGTAACTTTAGACAACCATCGGCAATATTCTTTATTAAAAGCTTAAATATTTGCTAAAATAGTAATTTCTAATTAAAATAATGGATTGATAATAATTAATTTAATTAGTTAAAATCTTAAAATGCTGATTAAAGCTTAAAAACATGAATTATTTGGATGGGGAAAATTGATAGGAATTGGATTTTTGATTATGCTCGCCAAGCCTTAAACTTTTTTACACTTTATTGCCAAATTAAACCTAAACAAATGACAAAAATTGATTTAAAAGAATTTCCAATATACTTTCTTGTTGGTTCTTTTGTTGGTGTAACAGCCGTTTTAGCTCGTGAAATAGTAATATTGATAACTCAAGATACTCCAATTTTTTATTTTGTCTCTGTTATCCTAGTTTATTTTTTTGGTATTATTCTTGGCTTTTTTATGCACAAAAGATTTACTTATAAAATAGTAACCAAAGAAGATACCACGCAAGTTAATTTTTTTAATTTTGTTGGAATTGCGTTATTGGGAATGTTATTAACGGGATTTTTTTCTCTTGCTTTACGTTATGGTTTAGATTTTGATATTTTTATAGGCAATTATGCAGGTTCAGTAGCATTTATATTAGCTGCTCTTTTAACCTCTGTAATTACCTATTATTTACATAGTCGTTTTTCATTTATCCGTTGATTTAAAATTTATTATTCATACAAATTGTTTAAAGCATCTTGAGCATAAATATCGCCTTGTTCTGCGGCTTTAGTGAACCAATGTTCGGCTTCAGTTAAATTTCTTATCACACCTTTACCCTTTTTATACATCACTGCCAAATTAAATTGGGCATCAATATTACCTAATTCAGCCGCCCGATGATACCAACTAGCTGCTTTAGTCAAATTTTTAGGAACGCCATAACCTTCATAATATAACAAACCAATATTACTCATCGCTTTAATATGGTTTTGCTCTGCCGCTTTAGTAAACCAAATATTAGCATCAACAAATGATTGATTAACTCCCATACCATCATAATACATCATACCCAACTGAAATTGAGCTTGAACAAAATCTTTTGCCGCCGCTTTACGGTACCATATCGCCGCTTCCTTCATATCTTGATTAACCCCTTCAGCATTTTCATATAAACCAGCTAAACTAAATTGTGCCTTAACATAACCTTGTAAAGCTGCTTTGCGATACCAAATTTCTGCTTGCTTAAAATTCTGTTGATAATAATAAATTTTAGCAAGAAAATATTGGGCTTCTAAATGTCCTTGTTCAGCCGCTAACTGATACCAGCGAATGGCTTGATTAATATTCTGTGAAACTAATTGCCCTTTATAATAAATTGTAGCCAGTTCAAATTGGGCTTCTAATTTACCACCTTGTTGAGCCGCTTTTTCATACCAATAAATGGCTTGCTTAATATCTTGTGGCACTCCTTGACCAGTTTGATATAATTTGGCAAGATGATATTGCGCTTCTACGTTATCTTTTCCTGCCGCTTTTTTATACCAACTAATAGCTTTTGATAAATTTTTTTCTATACCATATCCAGCTTCGTAGCTTAGACCAAGGTTATATTGTGCCTGAGTATTACCTTGTTCAGCGGCTGTTTGATTCCATTTAATAGCTTGGATAAAATCTTGAATAACTAAATCATTAATATAAAGTGTTCCTAAATTAGCTTGTGCTTCGATATGACCTTGTTGAGCCGCTTTCTGTAACCATTGTTCTGCTTGTTTAACATCTTGAGGAACACCAACACCATTTAAATATAATAGACCTAAATTATTTTGTGCTTCAATAATACCTTGTTTAGCGGCTTTTTGATACCATATACCTGCTTGAATTTTATCTTGTTTAACCCCAAAACCTTTATCATACATTAAGGCAAGATGATATTGTGCTAAGACATGATTTTTAGCAGCGGCTTTTTTAAAATAGGAACTTGCGGTTAAAAATTCTTTATTATTATAAAAAGCAATACCACGATTGAAATTATCATTTGGCTTTAGACAACCATCGTAATAAAAACACCAAATATAGGCAATAGATGCACAAAAGATAATAAAGATAATTTTTTTCATAAAGCGTAGGATTAAATTAGAAATAGGTCATGTAGATATTTTTAAACACTTTAACAAAAAAGTATTTTTATCAGATAGAAAAAATAGAGATAATATCTATAGTTTTTCAGATAATTCACAAACCTGTTAGATATTTAAAACCATGCAGATTTATACTGAGGAATTTATTTTTCTGAATGTCTATAAAAAATGTTCCAACGCTAGTCAACACGTTGGAACAAGATAAATAGGCTAATTATTTATGTACGCCTAATTTTTCACGCCAGTTTGGATAAATTGCATCCGCATCTGCGGTAAAGGTTTCAAAAGCACCTCGTAATTCTTCATGTTCTTTAGCATATTCAAGCACATCAGCACCTTCCATCCAAGCATCACGAGCTTGACGTAAAGAAGTTGCTCCAGCACTACCGCCATCTTTATGACCGAATGCGCCACCACCAGAAGTTTGAATTACGTTACAATGACCTAAGTTATCAAAGAAACCAGGTAAACGTAAAGCATTCATACCACCAGAAATAATTGGAGTAGTTGCTTTCATACCTTCCCATTCTTGATGATAGAATAAGCCATCAGCAGAATCACGTTCTAACATATAAGCTAGGTTCTTTTCGGTATTATCACCTTCCATTTTACCATAGCCCATAGTACCAGTATGAATACCAGAAGCACCTTGTAAACGAGACATTTTCATGTGAGCAAGTACGCTATAACCACGATTACTTTCTTGGGAAGTAACTGCACCATGACCAGCACGATGATAATGTAAAAATTGGTTAGCAAAATAACGGCGACAAGTAGTAATTGCCGTTGGACCACCAACATAACCATCTACTAAAAAGGCAACGTGATCACCAAATTCACCAAACTCTTCTAAAATAAATTCACCACGATGAATCATTTCAAATGGGTCATCAGCAGTAATGTTAGCCGAGAATAATTTGGCTTCACCAGTTTCATCTTGAGCTCGTTTCATAGCATCCGCAATTAATGGGATGATTTTACGAGTAGGAGCAAATACTTGATTACCTTGTGGTTCATCATTTTTAATGAAATCACCACCTAACCAAAATTGATAACAAGCAGCAGCAAATGGTTCTGGACGTAAACCTAATTTAGGTTTAATGATAGTACCAACTACCATACCACCATTTTCTAATGGACGACGTAATACACGCCACATATCCACGATGTTTTTATTAGGTCCATCGAACAAACGCAAGTATTTAGGTGGTACATAGAAATCCATCATTTTGGCATATTCTATATCACCCATACCTTGGTTATTACCAACGGCTAGAGTTAGGAAAGATACGATCATTGCCCGACCATCAATCATATTTCGATCGAATAAATCGACTGGGTAGGCAATTTTCATAATTTCTTTTTCTTCATCGATTTCATAAACTAGAGCATCAACGCCCTTAGTGAAATCATCAGTAGTACAAACTTCTACATTAGTACCAGTGGAAGATTCGGCAGCAAAATGGGCTGCTGTGCCTAAATAATCAAAAAAGCCTGCTTTAGGTTTCATGATGTAAGCACATAATACGTGATTACCATCTTTAATTAGGTCTTCTTCTTTTAGACTTAAATCGGAGTAACGGTTTGATTGATCTAATGCCATAGTTAAATAATATCCTATTATTAAAAAATAATATTAGTGGCGAAAATATTGACAATATATAACTTTTGATAGTTTAAAAATTATAATTTATTCAATAAATAGAAAAATATGAGTTTTTACACTCTTAAATTAAATTTATTATTAAATTCTAACTTAAACATAGAGTATATTTTACACAAATTTTAAATTAAATATAAAATTAATGTTTTTTATAGTATATATTATATTAACTGAAGTTACGCAGATGAATTTAGATGTTATAGAATATAAGGATTAAATTTAGATACTAAAACCTTTGAGTTTTAATAACCCTTATAATAAGCTTATTTTCAATTCCAGTTTTTCCTTTTGCGTAACTTCAGATATTAAATAACATTATATTATTTATAATATACTAAACAAATAAAAACCTTTATTAGACTTTAATTACGTTTATCTTGAAATAATTTTTTTTTATAAAATACAATTTATTTTATTTAAAGTTTAATCAAAATATTAATATAAATTTTTTATGGTTGTAATATTTAAAATTTATAATTTATAACTTTTAAAAGGAATATTTTTATGAAAATTAGAAATTGTATATTGATTACCTTAGTAGGAACGGTGATAGTTAGTTGTGCTAATCAGACAACTTCCAATCCTGAAAATATTGCTGTAAGAACGCCACCCCCAATTTTTAGTGCGCCTGATGATACTTCAGGGAATATTACAACAAAATCTTCTAGTATTGATATAAGAACATTAGACCAAAGAATAATTTATTTTGATTATAATATGAGCGAAATTAAGTCGGATTCTTATACATTATTACAGGAACATGCGGCTTATTTGCAAGAAAATTCTGATGTAATAATTCGTTTAGAAGGGCATGCTGATGAGCGTGGTTCACGTGAGTATAATTTAGCCTTGGGTGAACAGCGGGCTGAAGCCACTAAATATACCTTGATGACATTAGGTGTTCAGGAACATCAGTTGAATACATTAAGTTATGGTGAAGAACAAGCGATTGCTTTTGGACATCATGAAGATGCGTGGTGGCAAAATCGGCGGGTTGAATTAGTTTATCCTTAGAATTTTATATTTAGAGGATTAGATAGAGGAAATTTAGATAGGAAATACTAAACTTATAATATTCTAGTTAATTATGAAATATTACTAAGTCTAGTATTTAATTTTGGGTAGTTCTGAATAATGTAGTGTTTTTTCTGAAAAATACGTTAAGGTATAAAGTATTTAACAAAATCACCACTACTTTGTGCAGGACTACCTAATTTTGATTTATAGTTTCGCTATTTTAAATAAAATTGCCTTCAATTTATTCAAAATAGCTATTCTAATTTTAAGAAGAAATCAGAAATAAAAGTTCTATTAGATTCCTTCTATTTTACAATATCACCGAGTTACATTATTAATGTACTTGCTTCCAGTATAAACTTTCAGACTTATTAGTACCAGTTGGGATAGGATCAATGTAACCGTCAGTAATACCAGTCTTAGAGGCTGAATCTGCTTCAGCAGAATATACTTTCTTAGGACCAGAGCTTATACCAGTTCTAGTTGCAATTGAGCGAACAGTAGTATCTACATCAGGATCAACATTTATACCAAGAAGACTTCCATTAGTATCAACTTCAAATACTCCTTTAGCTGTATTCAAACTCATAGTATATAGATAACTTTGTCCTTGTTTATTAGCACAAGGATCAGTACTAGTATCTAATACTGGTATATAAGTTGCGAAAGAAACGATTTTTTCATCGTCCATTTCATCAACAATAGCAGCAGAAAGAACTTTTTCACCTTCAGATAATTCTAAATACCAACCATCTGATTTATCATTATGATTATCGCTATCTAATGCTACTGAGCTTAAATCGTTTTCATCAACTTCAGTACCGTTATCTAAGAATACATATAGACGATTTTCAACAACAGTTTCTAATGGATTCTGTCGTGTACCACTACCGATAACAATAATTTCATCAGTTTTATCATCTGATTTAGTCCATAATGGTGGATAGAAGAAGCGTCTTCTTTCACTATTAGTAGTAGAAGCTAAATCGGCTATACGACTACCGCTAGTGCTATCTGCTCCTGACAAGTTTACCCGCCATACTTGACCACCGATATCACCAACATATAAACGATTAGTAATGCCATCGCCATTGGTATCAATCAATGTTAAATCAGAAGGAATAGGATATTTCATTTCAGCAAAATCATTATTATTACTATCAGTTGCTGACCATAAAAGGTCTCCATTTAAAGCATTTACCATATAAATAGTATTACCTGTTGTAGCAGTGTCGGTAAATACTGTTCCATTAGCATCAGTTGCGTCATGACTTGCATCATAACCACCACCAAACATCACAGCC
>JAGLFE010000506.1 GCA_023144675.1 Thiomargarita sp.
ATTTCTTGGTAGATAGTTACGAAAATAAAGTTAATAAAGTTAAATTTTTATAGATATTTTTTTTGATTTCAAGGATTTTATGAACGTTAAAAAAGTTACACTCTGTTTAGGTGCAACAACTATATTTGCTGGTTTAATAGGATTAGCTAGTCCAATTGCAATTGCCTTTGATTGGAAAGAAGGTGTGGTTTTAAAAGGCGATTTTAGATTTCGTTATGAAGGGATTGACGATTCAACCAAAGAACATGTGCGTCATCGTAATCGTATTAGGCTACGGTTGGGCTTAGATGCTACTATTAACAATCAACTCAAAATTGGAGCTGGCTTTTCAAGTGGCGGTGATGACCCTGTTTCTACTAACCAAACTTTAAGTAGTCAATCATCTACCAAAGATTTGCGTCTTGACTTAGCTTACTTTGCTTGGCAACCAATAAAGCATTTTACTATTAAAGGTGGTAAAATCAAAAACCCTTTTTATTTTCCCATGCAAACTGAATTATTATGGGATTCTGATATTCGACCAGAAGGTTTATCAATTCAATATAACAACAAAGCACTATTTTTTAATGGTGGCTTTTTCCATGTTGAAGAACGTAGTAATGATGGCGATTCACTATTTTTTGCTGGTCAAATTGGTTATACTACTTCCTTATCTAATGATGTTAAAATTACTTTTGGCACTGGTTATTTTGATTATAGTGGCATAAAAGGGCATTCCCTTGATGATTTTAAATACATTGGTAATGAAGAAAATAGTTTTGGTAATAGTTTAGATGAAAATAATGCCTTTATAAATGATTATAATGAAGTGGAAATGTTTGCAGATGTAACATTTAAAGTTGGAAATTTACCATTCACTATATTTGCTAATTATGTAATTAATACCGCCGCTGCAGAAAATGATACCGCTTATTTGGCTGGTTTTAAACTTGGTAAAACGAAGAAAGCAAATTCTTTCGATTTCCGCTATATTTATAGCAGAATAGAATCTGATGCAGTTTTTGCTACTTTTAATGATTCTGATTTTATTGGCGGGGAAACTAATGGTAAAGGGCATGAATTTAACTTTGGTTATCAAATTATGAAAGCTTGGAAATTTTCAATTAGTTATTTAGATAACGAGAAGGGACTAGAAAATAGCACTGACTATGATAGAATTCAAGTAGATTTAAATTTTAAGTTTTAAACTTTATAAATTAGTAATCATAAAGTGATAAAATATTGAACGTTAATAATCATTAACTTCAATTAAATCAATAGTATTTATACTTAAAGCTTGTATATCAACTATTGATATTTTTTTAACCTATCAAATTCTGCCTTATCAATTCGCTTCGCTCTTTTTACAATTTTCAATATTGTTTAGTAATGCTATTAATTTTTTTCCCATTGCCAACGCTAGGTTTACAGGTACAGCATTTCCAATTTGTTTATATTGACTACTAATTGATCCAATGAACTCCCATTCGTCAGAAAATGTTTGAATTCTTGCATACTCTCTTATATTTAAAGGTCTTGTATCTTCAGGATGACAACGTTCAGTTTGTTTTTGAGCAGGTGAGCAGGTTAAAGTTAAACTAGGACTGTCGTAAGATAATCTTCTAGCTATTCCAGTCTTACCTCCGCCCATAAAATAGCTTTTTTGCATATATTCCCGTTGTATGTTATTTGGAAGGTTTACCCAACAGCCACCAGGAGGAACCATAGACAAAACTTTCTTTTTATTTTCAGAGTAAACTTGCCCTTGGGATTCGGGACAATCTGAATCATATAAAACACCTTTCTTTAAAGCATCTTTTAAGGTTAAAACTTTATTAAAGGGTTTTGGCCATCCAAAATTGTTATATTTGACTAGGTCATTGCGAATACAAACAAGAAATAACCGCTCTCTTTTTTGAGGTACTCGATAAAAAATAGCTTTTAAAACTCTTGGTTCAATTACAGTATAGCCAAGCTCCTGAATAATAGACTTAATTACTTTTAATGTTTTTCCCTTATCATGGGTTAATAAACCTCGTACATTTTCTCCTAAAAATACTTTAGGCTTTATTTCTTTAATTGATCGTGCAAATTCAAAAAATAAAGTCCCTCTCGTATCTTCAAATCCTAATTTATTTCCTGCATAAGAAAACGCTTGGCAAGGAAAACCACCTGACAAAAAATCTATGTCTTTATATGTGGTAAAGTCAACATTACTTATATCGCCCTCAAGGACATTCCAATCAGGGCGGTTTTTCCTTAATGTTGCACAAGCATTTTTATCTATTTCGTTCAATGCGATTACATTAAAACCAGCCTTTTCTAAACCGATTGCTAACCCACCTGCACCAGCAAATAGTTCAATTGAGTTGTACTTTTTGATAGGTTTTATTTGTTGTTCCCAATTAGATTCAAGCATTGCCTTTACTTGTGGAAATTCATCTAAATCAGATAAAGAGTAGCATCCATTTTTTAGAGGTTTTATTTTTCCATTTTTTCGCCATATTTTTACGGTTCTTTTGGATACCGACATAATATCTGCCAACAACGATTCTGAAATAGTCTCTTTAGACATTAAAATCACCAAAGCCTTCGTATTTTTCAAAGGACAACAAATATAGGCTTTTAAGTAAATTAGGCGATATTTGTTCTAATTCTTTGAAAACAGTATTTGCCTCAGTATCTAGCTCTATGTCATCAACAATATCTTCAATAACCTTTGGTAATTGTTCGCAAAGTTCTTTAAATGCTGGTTTTTCACCTGTTACAAATTTGTAAAACTTATCAATTGAAACTCGTCTTATTCTTTCATCTGAAACAGAATTGCCATCTAAGCTAATATTCCAAACAATATTTTGACTATTTCGGGCAATTACTTCGACAAGCATACAAGTTGCATCAGGATTCTTTAAAATAGTATTTTGCATTCTCATATACGTTTTTTGAGAAGATGATGAATTCATGGTGTTATGCTTGTTTTTCATTTCCACATAATAATGCTCATCTAAATTTACAATATCATATCCATTAGCTGGCACATTCCAACCATAACCAATATAGTTAAAAATATTTTGATGGAAATAACCTATGTGATTAGTGTTAGATTTGTCTATTTGCCTAATAATTTCACTCTCAATCACACTCTGAATATCTCGGTTATAAACCTTTGAATCAAAAGTTAATTTTATTGGGTCAATAAGATTTTTATTGAACTTAGCTAAATCAACCTGAAATCTGTATTTTTCAACTATATTCTTGGTATGATTGTACAAATTTTCATTACTAATAAAGCTAAGACCGTAATTTCTCAAAATTTACTCCTATTTGGTTTACTAAAATGATGAATTTAGTTATAAAATATAATAAAGTTTAAAATTTAAAAAATTTGGATTTTGGCAATTATTATATTAAGCTTGTTTTTAACAATAGTTCGGACAATTTTAAAATAAGTGGATAAAATAAAAATGAGAATCCCAACTTGTGAGATAATAAAATTATCCAATTCAAGAAAAGATTCTCATGGACATATTAGAAACTATTTTAGGTAAAATGTCAAATATAAACCAAGCTCAACGAGATTTTATAGCTACATTATTTATGAATTTAATGCCTTTACGAGGAAAAGCTAATTATCGTAATTTAAGTCGTTACAGTGATTATCATGATAAAACATATTCACATTGGTTTAGTTGTGATTTCGACTTTGTAAAATAATTTCAGCTTGGAATATTTGACAGATGAACCTATCCTACTAAAGTTTAAATGGAACGAACAT
>JAGLFE010000507.1 GCA_023144675.1 Thiomargarita sp.
AAAAAACAAAGTTATTGGCTTATTTTTGGAACAAAAACTTAATAAATTGATAACTTTTTCTATTATTTTTTTTCAGTTTTGTCTAATATTGTTGGCAAGTACCTAAAACATTGATTTTAAACTGTTTCATAAAATATATTTTTTGTCAATGCGTAAGTCCTATGGATTTAATTTTATTTAAGTTGCAAAAATATTGTTGCAATCAGTTATAAATGGTTTTCTTATGAAAAAAAGAAGGAATTTATATGAAATATTTTGAAGAAATAAGAGATATTACAAAATCAATACCTACAACAATCGTTGATTTTTCGCTAAACAGAAAAAGAACATCTCCCCCTACACAGGCATCTTCTAATTTCATTACCAATAAAGAACAAGGTGATTGGGCAGAGAATTTGATTTTTAGAGCAATTAATGAAACTTCTAAAAATTATGTTGTTGTAAAATATGGAAAATCAGATGACCTAATCGCAGGAGATGAGAGATTTGATCAATTTTATAATGAATTTCAAGATGAATTAGATACTATTGGGAAAAGACCTGATTTATTAGTGTTTAGAAAAGCTGATTATGATACTTCTCTTGGATATGATATAAGCAAAATAAATCATACAAATATTGATAACTATGTAAAAAAAGCAATTGCTGGTTTAGAAATTCGTTCAAGTGCGTTTCTAATTGAAAAATATGAAGCTGAAATGCAAAAACGCTTTGAAATTCATTTGGAAAAAGCTCTTGAATTAAAAGAACAAATCATCTCAAATTATTCTAAGATTTTATCTAATCCAAAGAAGAGCGCATATCTTGACATATTAAACAATCTTAACAAGAATAATATTTCTGCTTTAAGTTTCAGACGACCAACCTGGCGAGCAACTCAAGAACTAAAAAAATTATCTTCTTTATTTTCTGAATTAAAATCATCAATCGAAATTATTCAAAAAAGAGATTATTTAAGTATTACTCCAAAAGATGAAGATTTGAGAGTGGTTTTTAAATGGATTAAAGAGTTTAATGTCCCTCATTATTATTTTCAAGTATTTTTCGGTAAAGCATACGGTATTTCATTTAAAAATATTCTTTCGTTAATTACTGAACCTGATAAAGAAGGAGAATATTATGAAATAAGTCCAGATATTAAAAATCAAAATAAGACTACAATAAAAATAAATACACGAAAAACTGAACAAATAGCATATAAAGTTACCGAACCTGAACATAATAGCGTTAGAAGAGAAATGGGAAGAGGACGCTTGTTGTTTTATGTAAAATTTGAAAAAGGAACAGCTTATTTAAATATTGAAAATTTAAAATCTCTTTTAAATATTGAGGATTTTTAAGATGATTTTAGAGAAAGAATATATTAAAAATGTCAGCTTTGCACATCGTAAAAAATATGCCCAGTTTTTTACACCAGAACCAATAGCCCAAATAATGGTTGACTGGCTTTTAAAAACAAATGATATTTCGTCATTACTTGAACCTGCATTTGGACTTGGAATTTTTACAAGAAAAGTATTAACCCAAAGAAATGACATTGCTATTACTGGCTTTGATATTGACAATATTATTTTTGAAACTGCGAAGAATAATTACCAAAACCATTTAAATTTAGATTTACATCTTGAAGATTATCTATTTAACGATTGGAACAATAAATATGATACTATTGTTTGTAATCCACCATATTTAAAATTTCACGATTACGAAAATAAGAAAACATTAACTGAAATAAAAAAAAGGTTAAATATTCAACTTAGTGGATTTACAAATATTTATACACTCTTTCTTTTAAAATCTATTTATCAACTCAAAGATAAAGGACGAATAGCTTATCTTATCCCATCGGAATTTTTGAATTCTGATTATGGAAAATACGTTAAAGATTATTTATTAAAATCAAATTTATTAAGACATATTTTTATTTTTGATTTTAGAGAAAATATTTTCGATAATGTTTTAACAACAAGTGCAATTTTGCTTCTCGCAAAAGATAAAAATTATTCAGAAGTTAGTTTTTCAACAATTACCAATAGCAAAGAATTAGATAATATTTCTAAAATAATACAAAATTACCCCAATATTACTGGACAAATATCTTTAAAAAAGGAAGAAATAAATCCCAATATTAAGTGGAGAGTTTATTATCAAAAACAAAAAAGTAAGAATTATAAAAATCTTATTCCATTTAAAAATATCGCAAAAGTTGTTAGGGGAATTGCAACTGGAGCTAATGAATATTTTTCATTTAATCAAGAAAAAGCGACAAAATACAATATTGATAAATCAAATTTATTGCCCTGTATAATAAGGTCAAAAGATATTAAAAATCCTTTCTTTACAAATAAAAACTTCTCAACATTAAAAGTTAATAATGCTGATATTTTCTTATTTAATGGAATGAAAAATCTAAATAATGAAGCTGTAATATCTTATATTAAACTTGGTGAAAAGAGAGAAATAAATAAAAAGTATCTAACTTCAAAACGAAATCCTTGGTATTCTTTAGAAAATCGTCCACCATCTCCAATTTGGGTAGGAGTTTTTAATAGGTCAGGATTAAAGTTTGTTAGAAACGAAGCTGGAATATATAATTTAACAACATTCCATTGTATTTATCCAGTAAACGGTTTGTTTAATGAGCTAAATATAGATTTATTGTTTGCATATTTATTGACAGATGTTGCACAACAACTATTTGATGACAACAGAAGAGAATATGGAGATGGTTTAAAAAAGTTTGAGCCAAATGATTTGAATAACGCTCTAATGTTAGATTTATCTAAATTGGATGAAATTTTGGAAAAGAAAATTATTGATTTATTTAAAATATATAGAAAATCGGCGTTGGAAAATAAAGCTAACGATAATTATATTATTGAAATAAATGAGATTCTAATAAAGGAATATAAAGTATAACAAATCGTTGCAGATAACATTTTTATATCACTCAGCTATCAAATTTAGTTAGTAGGTAATTACAAATTAGTTACTTATTTGAACATTACTAAATTTCATTACAAACTTGATGATATTTAATTCAACCTAATTATTATGAAAATAAATGAGAAATTTTTTTAAACGTTCATTACCGCATGTTTCTCATGTAAAATCACATCCAAGATTACAATTTCTTGGTAAGTTATTGCATGAACCAAGCTTATGGCATTGTAATCGGCGTTCTTTGGCTGGAGGTACTGCTGTTGGCTTATTTATTGCATTTATACCTTTTCCAATGCAAATGTTATTAGCAGCCACCGCCGCAATTTTATTTAAAGTTAATTTGCCATTATCTGTTAGTTTAGTTTGGGTAACTAATCCATTTACCATACCGCCTGTTTTTTATTTTAATTATAAATTAGGTACAATGTTACTTACTATACCTATAAAACCAATTGAGTTTGAACTATCTTATGAGTGGGTATTGCATTCATTAGGAAGTATTTGGCAACCTTTATTACTGGGTTGTGGAATAGTTGCGAGTTTAAGTGCTTTAATTGGCTATTTATTTATTAGTATATTATGGCGTTTACAAATCATCCGTTTATGGAAAAATAGACAAATGAGAATTAAGGAAAAATTATCAAGTAATAAAAAACAACGTTTAAGAACTTAGATGAGTTTATGTAAAACCTAACTAAATAAGAGATTTGTAAGATGAGAAAATTTATAATAAGTTTTATTTTGCTAAATACTATTAATTTAACAACTGTTATAGCTAATGAAGCACGGATTGCAGTTGCCTCAAATTTTACTAATACCATAAAAGTTTTGGCTGAAAAATTTCAAATGCAACATGATGGTAAATTAGTTTTAATTTTTGGTGGAACTGGTAAATTTTACGCCCAAATTTTGAATGGAGCTCCATTTGATGCTTTTTTTGCCGCTGATATACGTCGTCCAAAATTGCTGGAACAACAACAAATTGCGCTACCAAATAGTCGTTTTAGCTATGTAAAAGGTAAAATTGTATTATTTAGTCCTAAAATTAATTATGTTGATGTAGCTGGAAATGTACTCAAACAACAAACTTATAATTATCTTGCAATTGCAAATCCTAAAACAGCTCCTTATGGTGAAGCCGCTAAACAGGTTTTAATAAAATTAGGGCTTTGGGAAACTTTACGATTTAAAATTGTTCGTGGTGAAAATATCGGGCAAGCTTATCAATTTATTATGAGTGGAAATGCTGAATTGGGTTTTGTTGCGCTTTCACAAATTACGCAGGCTGGCATTAATATTAATGGCTCTTATTGGGAAGTACCTACTGATTTGTACCAACCTATTGTGCAACAAGCAGTATTACTTTCTCATAATCCAATAGCTAAAAAATTTGTAGAATTTATACAAACTACAGAAGAAGCTAAAGAAATTATTCAAAGTTTTGGTTATGAAATTCCTTAAATTTAGAATTTTTAGTAATTTTAAATAATGTAGTGATTTTTCATAAAAACTTGTTGAGTATCAAATTCTTAACAAGTTTATCACTACTTATATATAGGAATACCAAAAATTGACACTTTTACATAGCACTAATTTTTTCAAACAAATTCAATGCTCGTGCAACCGCTTGATCCATATTATAATATTGATAATCTGCCAATCGACCTGCAAATAAAACCCGCTCGTTTAATTTTTCCGCTTCTGTTGCATATTTTTTATATAAAATCCGATGCTCTTCTTTTGGAATAGGATAATAGGGCGTATTTTTTCCATATTCATGAATTTGCGGATATTCTTCTATATAACTGCTACCTATGGTTTGTTGCCCAGTTAAGTATTTAAACTCAGTAATGCGAGTATAATCATAATCATTAGGATAATTGATTGTAGCCACTGTTTGTTTATAATCTTGCTTGGTATGAAAAAACTTGAAATCTAAGCTACGATAAGGCAATTTACCATATTGGTGTTGGAAAAATTCATCAATTGGACCAGTAAATACCATTTTTTCATATTGAATATCCGCCATAACTTCCTGATAAGAAGTATTTAACATTAATTTAATATTACGATGATTCAAAAGACGCTGAAATAAATGCGTATAACCAAGTTGAGGCAATCCTTGATAAGGGTCTTGAAAATAACGATTATCACGGCTAATATAAACTGGTACTCGTGCCGTAACAAAAGGAGCTAATTCTTCAGGTTTCAAATTCCATTGTTTTAAAGTGTAATTATGAAATACATTTTCATATATATAATTAGCTAAAAATTTTAAATCGTTACTTTTTGCTGTTTCCTTGATTTTTAAAATCGGTATTTTTACATTAAAACCGTAGTTTTCAACCAATTTTTTAGCTAATTTATCAGCATAAGGGGTTGGGAATAGAGCATATAATGAATTAAGATTAAATGGAATAGGAATTTGTTTACCATCAACTACACCTAAAACTTGATGATGATAATGATACCAATCTGTGAACTGAGATAAATATTTCCATACTAGCTTCATATTAGTATGAAAAATATGTGGACCGTATTTATGTACCAATACTCCATATTGATCATAATAATCATAGGCATTTCCAGCAATATGATTACGTTGTTCGACAATTAATACTTTTTTTTGTAATTGGGAAGCAAGTCTTTCCGCTAATACACTGCCAGTAAAACCTGCTCCTACAATTAACCAGTCAACTTTCATTTATTTTTCCTAACAATTAAGTTTTTAATTTTTGCAAAAAATCAATTTTATTCAATCATCAAAAATATAGGCTTTTAAAGAAAAATATTATTATTTGCTAATATAAGAATATTATTTTTTTATAAATTATATAAAATTTTTTCTTTATTTTTATACATTTAAAACGAATTCATTTTTCAGCATAATGGATTTTGAAATTAAATTATATTGATTATGTTAAAATACTTGATTGAAATAATAACCTAGATTATTTAAAAATAACCTATATTTAGAGAATATTTATGTCAGAGATATTACTATTTACATCTGAATCTGTATCCGAAGGTCATCCTGATAAAGTTGCCGACCAAATATCTGATGCTATTTTAGATGCTTGCATAACTCAAGATAAAACTTCACGAGTTGCCTGTGAAACTTTAATTAAAACTGGTATGGTCATCGTTGCTGGTGAAATTACTACAGCCGCCTCAATTGATGTAGAAGAAATTGTACGTAAAACCATAAAAAGAATTGGTTATAACAGTTCAGAAATGGGTTTTGACTGGGAATCTTGTGCGGTATTATCAGCTATTGGAAAACAATCCGTTGATATTGCGATGGGAGTTAATGAAAGTGAAAATCATGAACAAGGTGCTGGCGATCAAGGTTTAATGTTTGGTTATGCGACTAATGAAACTGAAGTTTTAATGCCTGCTCCAATTACTTATGCCCATCTTTTAGTAAAAAAACAATCAGAAGTTCGTAATCAAGGAAAATTGCCTTGGTTGCGTCCAGATGCTAAGAGTCAAGTTACCTTTCGTTATGTTGATAACAAACCCGTTGGTATTGATGCAGTAGTATTATCAACCCAACATAGTGCTGATGTGGACAATAAAACTTTGCATGAAGCGGTTATGGAAGAAATTATTAAACCTATTTTGCCTGCTGAATGGATAGATAAAAATACTAAAATTTATATCAATCCAACTGGACGTTTTGTCATTGGCGGTCCAGTGGGAGATTGTGGTTTGACAGGGCGGAAAATTATTGTTGATACCTATGGTGGTATGGCACGGCATGGTGGTGGTGCTTTCTCTGGCAAAGACCCTTCAAAAGTAGATAGGTCAGCAGCTTATGCCTGTCGTTATGCAGCTAAAAATATCGTAGCTGCTGGTTTAGCTGAACGCTGTGAAATTCAAGTATCTTATGCTATTGGCGTAGCAGAACCTACTTCTATCCGAGTTGAAACGTTTGGCACTGGCAAAGTAGATACAAGTCGTTTAACTCAATTAGTTCGTGAATATTTTGATTTACGTCCCCGCGGTTTAATTGCCATGCTTGATTTATTGCATCCTATTTATGAAGATACCGCCGCTTATGGTCATTTTGGTCGAGAAACAGCTCAATTTACTTGGGAAAATACTGATAAAGCCGAAGCATTACGTACAGCCGCCAATATTTAATTTTATTAAGAAATTGAAATAAAAACTGTTTAATTTCTTGTTCTGTAAAAACCTTAAAATTTTATAAAAAAATTGTAAAATAATTTCATCAAAAAAGGAAACTAAGTGAGTACCCAACCAATTATAAATTTAGAACCTGATTACAAAGTT
The DNA here is from genome assembly GCA_023144675.1 of Thiomargarita sp. GTDB lineage: Bacteria > Pseudomonadota > Gammaproteobacteria > Beggiatoales > Beggiatoaceae > JAGLFE01. The sequence goes on from JAGLFE010000507.1 coordinate 7,240, forward strand.
GCTGACATCAAGCTTGCTGAATGGGGACATAAGGAAATTGCCATAGCTAAAACAGAAATGCCTGGTTTAGTTCAACTGCAAAAAGAATATGGAGAACAACAACCACTTAAAGGCGCAAGAATTGCAGGTTGTTTGCACATGACGGTTCAAACTGCGGTTTTAATTGAAACATTAATTGTTTTAGGTGCAGAAGTACGTTGGTCATCATGCAATATCTTTTCTACTCAAGATCATGCGGCAGCGGCTATTGCGGATCAAAATGTTCCAGTATTTGCATGGAAAGGCGAAACCGAAGAAGAATTTTGGTGGTGCATTGAACAATCTATTTTTGGTCCCGACGGTTGGCGACCCAATATGATTTTAGATGATGGCGGTGATTTGACTAAAATTATGCACGACAAATATTCCGATTTACTTAAAGATGTAAAAGGTATTTCTGAAGAAACTACAACTGGTGTGCATCGTCTTTATGAAATGATGGGCGATGGTTCTTTACAAGTTCCCGCTTTTAATGTCAACGATTCGGTAACAAAATCTAAATTTGATAATCTCTATGGTTGTCGTGAATCGCTAGTTGATGGTATCAAACGTGCAACTGATGTAATGATTGCGGGTAAAATTTGCGTAGTGTTAGGATATGGAGATGTAGGTAAAGGCTGTGCGCAAGCATTTCGTGGTTTAGGAGCAACTGTTTGGGTAACTGAAATTGACCCAATTTGTGCTT
>JAGLFE010000508.1 GCA_023144675.1 Thiomargarita sp.
CAGATGAAAAATAAAATTATAAAATTGTTTGCATTTATTAGTTTAATACTATTTTTAAATCACAATGTCGTTTTCGCAACTACGAAAGTTCACTTTTCTGACTTAATTACGCAGGGTGATGAATTTTTTCAACAGGGTAATTTCCAATCAGCGGTTGAAAATTGGGAATTAAGTTTGCCTTTTCTGCAAAATAGTGGCGATGAAGCTCAACATATTGATGTTTTAATCCGTTTAGCCACAGTTTACCAAAATTTAGCCCTGCACAGTAAAGTATTTAAAACTTTAGATCAAGCAAAGAATTTAGTTGAAAATACTAAAAATGCAGCTTATAAAGCCCTTGTTTATAGCCAATTAAGCGATGCTTGGCTTTCCATCGGTGATATTACAGAAGCGGAATCATTTGCCAATAAAAGTGTTATTTATGCCGAAAAAGCGAATAATGCTAAAATTATGGCAAGAACATTAAATACACAAGGCAACGTGCTATTTGTTTTTTTAGAATATTCAAAAGCCATCCAAAATTATCAACAAGCCATTAAGCTTGCTAAACAGATAAATGCACTAGAATTAGCCGCTAGAATTTCTATTAATCAATTAAGAGCAGAAATCAAGGCTAGTTCATTAAAGCGCATTATAATTGTGGTTAATGAAGTTTATAAAATTGTTAATTCTTTAGATGAAAGTTATGATAAAGCTTCACATTTAATTGCAATTGCCATTCAAAGTCAAGCACTTTTGCAAATAAAAGAAGTAACTGAGCAATTAGAATATTATGAAACGCTCAAATTATTAACTTATAATGCCTTTTTAGCGGCTAAAGAAATTGCGGAAAATTTGTCAAATAATCGACTATTATCACTTAGTTATGGTTATTTAGGCAAGTTATATCAGCAACAACTGGATTTAAACTCCGCTCTTGCACTCACCCAAAAAGCTATTTTCTTCGCCAAACAAGAACGAAATCCTCATATTTTATATCGTTGGTATTGGCAACAGGGAAAAATATTTAAACTCCAAGGGAAACCTGAACTAGCAATTGTAGCTTATCGACAGGCTTCACAAATTTTAACTTCTATTCAGGCGGTATTAGAAGTTGGTTATCGCACTTTGCCTGGTACTTTTGATGAAGTTGTCAAGCCAGTTCATTATGGATTGGCTGACTTATTGTTGGAAAAAGCAGATAGGATTCAAGATGAATTCCAGCGACAAAAATTATTAAAGGAAGCCATTAGTGCAGTAGAATTAGTCAAAATAGCTGAATTACAAGATTATTTTCAAGATGATTGCATTTCCTCATTAAAGTCTAAGGAAGTTCAATTAAGCACAATTGCACCCAAAACAGCAATTTTATATCCTATTGCTTTAAAAAATCGCTTAGTTTTAATTACCAATATTAGCGATAAATTGTACCAAAAAATTCTTCCGATTCCAGCGAAAAAATTAAATAAAAAAGCTACAGAACTTAGATTTTATCTACAAGTTCGCCCCAATAATCGTTTTTTATATGCTGCAAAACAATTACATGAATGGCTAATTGAACCTATAGAAAATATATTATCTAAGCATCAAATTGATACTTTGGTGATAGTTCCAGATGGAAAATTGCGGTTAGTACCATTTTCTACATTATATGATGGCAATCAGTTTTTAGTTGAAAAATATGCGATGGCATTAAGTCCAGGATTAACTTTATTAAATCCTCAGCCAATTAATTGGAACGAAAGTAAAATACTTTTAGTTGGTTTATCTGAAAGCGTACAAGGCTATTCGCCATTGCCTAATGTGCCGCAAGAACTTAAAAATATACAAAATTTAATTCAATCAACAGCAACCACTACCCAAATTTTAAATGCGGAGTTTTCCATTGAAAATCTTTATAATCATCTTCAAGCAACTGAATATTCTGTCATCCATTTAGCCACGCATGGAGAATTTAATTCTGATCCTAATCAGACGTATTTATTGGCTTATGAAGAAAAAATTACTATGGATAAATTGCAGGAAATTATTGGTTTAGGTAAATTTAGAGAAAAACCTTTGGAATTGCTTACTTTAAGTGCTTGTAAAACGGCAGTTGGTGATGAACGGGCTGCCCTTGGATTAGCTGGAATTGCTATTAAAGCAGGGGCAAGAAGTGCTTTGGCAACTTTGTGGTTTGTTGATGATGAAGCTACTTCGATTGCAGTAACTCAATTTTATCAGGAACTTTTAAATAATCCAGGTTGTTCTAAAGCTAAAGCTTTACAAAATGTTCAAAAATCCTTGATTAAGCAAGCACGTTATTGGCATCCGAGTTATTGGGCTCCTTTCTTGTTAATTGGTAATTGGTTATAAATTCCTAAACAAATGCTTTGTTATTTAAAACTCAGACTTCTAAAATTTTATCAAACTAGTCTTCAATACCTAATAGTTTTAAGTTTTATAAAATCCTCATTCCTTATTAGTTTGTAACTATCTACCAATTAAACTTTAAATGCGAAAGTTAAAATTTTAACACGATTGATGAGCTTCGTTCCTCAGCACTACATTTTTTATTTAATTTTATACGTATTTCTTAGTAGATAGTTACATTAGTTCTTGTTCCAAAAATAAGTCAATAACTTTATTTAAAATATCAAAGCTTTGGACTTCAAAACTTTCTTGTCAATGCGTATAATTAAAAGCTATAGAAAGTAAGTTTTTGGCACAGGCATTATCTATTTCAAGAAATTTTAGGTAGTGCTAAACCTGTTAGGTCTTTGATACCTGACAGGTTTTTTGAGACCATCACTACTTTGTTCAGGACTACCAAATTTTATAATCAATCAAATTATTTGACAAATTTATATTATGAATAAATTACAACCAAAAATTGCTTTAGGTCCTATTTTATATTACTGGACACGCGATGACGTTTTTGATTTTTATGAAAATATAGCAAATACGAGTGTTGACATCGTTTATATTGGAGAAGCCATTTGTTCTAAACGGAAATTATTGCGTACGGATGACTGGTTGCAGATAGCGGAAAAATTAACGAGTGCAGGTAAAGAAGTGATTTTATCAACTCTAACATTATTAGAAGCCGAATCTGAACTTAAAACTTTACGTAAATTATGTGCTAATAAAAAATTTATGATTGAAGCCAATGATATGGCGGCAGTTCAACTTATGGAAGGGCGGGATTTTGTAACTGGTCCTAGTGTTAATATTTATAATGCGCATACTTTGAAAAAATTAGCCAGTGCGGGATTACATCGTTGGACTTTACCAGTAGAGCTTTCCCGTGCTACTTTGGCGGATATACAGCAGGAACGTCCTGAAGGAGTCGAAACGGAAGTTTTTGTTTATGGACGTTTACCATTAGCTTATTCAGCTCGTTGTTTTACCGCCCGCTATTACAATTTAGCTAAAGATGATTGCCAATATCGTTGTTCAGATTATGCTGATGGTTTAACCTTGTCCAGTCAGGATAATAAGTCTTTTTTAACCTTAAATGGTATTCAAATACAATCGGCTTGCTTTTATAACTTATTGCCAGTATTGGGAGAAATAAAACAATTAGGAGTTGAAGTAATAAGAATTAGTCCACAATCAAGGCATACTGATAAAATAATCGAACTTTTTAGACAGGGATTATCGAATCAAAAAAATATAGAAGCGGCTAATGTGCAATTAAAAAAATTAATTCCAGTCGATTCTTGTGATGGATATTGGTACGGACATCCAGGCATGGCTGATGAAATCAAAATTAGTATGGCTAATATTGCGTAAATATTTTTAGCGGGAATTTTGAAAAATGGCAAAAATATTAGGCGTTGGAATTGCAACTTTAGATATTATTAATACTATTGACGGTTATCCGCAGGAAGATAGTAAATCACGAATTATTAAACAACGGATTTGTAGAGGCGGTAATGTAACTAATACGCTAGTTGTGTTGAGTCAATTGCAACATCAATGCTATTGGGCAGGGGTTTGGACAAATGAAACAAATGGGCAACAAATTATTAAAGACTTGGCAAATTATGGGATTAACATAAATTATTGCCGGGCTGTCAAAGAGGGGAAAGTACCTACTTCCTACATTGTTTTAAACCAGCAAAATGCTTCTCGTACCATCATGCACTATCGTGATTTGCCTGAATTTGGTTTTGCGGACTTTAAAAAAATTGATTTAACTATTTTTGATTGGGTTCATTTTGAGGGACGTAATATTTATGAAACGGTTCAAATGATAGACTGGCTTAAAAAAAATTATCCTAATTTACCTATATCCTTGGAAGTAGAGAAACTTCAGCCAAATATTGAAATCTTATTTTCTAAAGTTGATGTCTTGATGTTTTCAAAAAAAGTTGCACAATGTTATAATGATAATGCCATTAATTTCTTATGGGAAATGCGGAAACAAGTATCGCAAGCGCAGTTGGTTTGTGCTTGGGGAAATCAGGGCGGTTATGCTTTGGAAGTGGACAATAATAAAGTGCTATATAATTTGGCTCATATTCCTCCTAAAATAGTGGATACTTTAGGGGCTGGAGATACTTTTAATGCTGGCATTATTGATGGTTTATATCGAACACAAAGTTTGAAAATAGCTTTAAAAGAGGCTTGTGAATTAGCAGGTAATAAATGTGGACGAGAAGGATTTGATGTTTTAGGATATTGATTTTTTTGGTAGTCCTAAACAACAATACTTCGGACAGTTTTTTGAGTGCTAGAGTCAAGTATAATAAAAGCCTTATTCTACGGTATTGTAATTAAATACAACTTAGGTAAAATTCTGAGTTTGATTTAATTGAAATTAGTAAAATCAAGCCGAGTGTGAATCTTTGTAAAAAACCATAATGAATTTAGTCGCCACATCTAGCTTAACAATATTTAATAGGAGAATTTAAATGATTAATAATGACCATACAGAATCGGACTTATACCAAACTTTTGGTATAGTACTTAAATGTAGGTGCTGATAATCAAGTTTAAGGTAATTGGTTGCACATAGATTGTGCTAATTTTGAAATTTTCTA
>JAGLFE010000509.1 GCA_023144675.1 Thiomargarita sp.
TTGATAACTACTCAAATCTATTTTTTCATTTTTAAAAGTTTCTAATGTATTTTCCAATTGAATATAAGCATCACGTTTTTTTTGATTGCGTTTTCCATGTTCATTAGAAGAATTTTTTTCTATTGTTTTTAATTCTACAAAAATTAATTCATCTGCATTAAAAACTGCAAAATCACATTTCTTACCATCTTGTTCAAACAAAATGCAATGATCTATTTTAAGAAAATGAAGTAAATACTTATCAGGGTTTTCAATTTTAAACTGACCAAATTTGCCATCAGTCAATGATCGGCATGGTGAATTTTGTTTGTCATCTACAACTTCAAAAGAAGATGAATTAATGTCTTCTAAACAATTATTAGTTAGACATTGAGTAAAGGTATTACTTATTTGTTCTTTTAAATTCACGATATACACTCATTAAACCATCAAAAACATCCATAATTTCATCAGAAGCACTATCTAAATCATTATCTGGAATCATGCCAGTATCTTTATCAATAAGATTAACAGAACCATCTATATCTTCCTCATTTGATAAATAATAAAGAGCAATATCCATTGATGAAATAAAATTGCTCAAACCTGATACTTTAATCAATTTTTCTGTTGATTTTGGATATTCTGTCTGAATTTTAGACGCAAATAACAAGTTATTAATTGATATTGGAATATATGGACTATGCGTAGTAATAACCATTTTATGTCCATTGCTTAAAACTTTTTCAGCTAAGAATTCAATCAAAGATTTCTGTGCAATCGGAAATAAATTAAGTTCAGGCTCCTCGAAAGTATAACTCTTTTTAATTTCATCTTGACTAAAAAATTCAAAAACAATAAGTGCTGGAATAATAGTTTGAAACCCACTTGCAGTTTCAGATAATAACAACGACTTGCCATTAGGTAAAATAACATAATCATTGCCATTTTCTTTTTGATAAGTAACATCAAATAAATCAATGTCTAATTTTTTGACAATAGAAGAAACTTTGTTAAAAATACCAGTAAAATCCAGTAATGTTTCAGGAAATAAGCCAATTAATCCTTTTCTATCAATGGCAGCATATTTTGGAGATAAAAAGCTCACAACGCTTCTCTCGGCTGGAATATAGATAACTTCTTTAAAAGTGTTGCGAACTAAATTGTTAATAGAATTATCAATTTTTTTATCTTCTATTTTTACCTGACTAGAACTATTATTTTCAAGATATGTTAATATCTGTTCAGAAAAAGATAAGCGAACTTCCTTATCTTTATAAATACAAGAAAAACCAATTTCAGATTGATACTCAATATAAGTAGATGATTTCAAAAAATTATCCAGTTGATAATAAGCTAATTTTTCTAAAAAGAACTTAATATTACGAATATCTCCTTCCCAAAAATCAATGCTTCTAAAAATAGAAACGAGTTTAGCAAGTGTACTTTTACCAGTTCCCGTTTCTCCAATAAAAATTGTTAAATTTTTGAGTTGGATTTCTATATTCTGAATAGCTCCAAAATTTTTTACAATAAGTTTTTCCATTTCAACTCACTCTTGATAAGGTTCAAAGCGTCTTTTATCATAGTGAAAAATATTAAAATCTCCATTATTATCTATAAGTCCTAATCCCAAATCAAGAGGTTCATTAAAATAAGGTGTTCCAGAATCTTGTTCACCTTGATCTCTTAAAGGTATATCTAAAATTTGCATAACAATAGCTGGTTCATTAAGTGCTGGTTTAATTTTATTTTTTAAGCCTTGTTTCCAAACAACTAATTCTCCGGATTTAAAATCATAAACTTTATTAAACTCATCCTTTGCCATGCACAGCTTATTTATATGTTCTGGTACATTTTCAATTTTACGATTTTTAAAACGTTCTTTAAGCATTTCTGCAATTTCAGTTTCAAATTTTTTTTTTGCCATATAAGTATCTGTTTTACCAAATTAAATAAAAATTATAAAAAAAACTAAAAATGGTAATAAATAACATAATCACTAAAATAAATAACCAAAAGATTAGTTCAATAAGAAAAGTATTTAAACTCGAATTTTTGTAAAAAAAATAAATTGAGCCTAATCCATTTTATACCATCTTATTTACTTTTATTTAAATATATTGTTAAAAAATAACGCAATTCTTAATTTTTTCCAAGTAATCTTGGTTAAATTTATTTATAAATCAGTTTGAATTATTTTCAGCTTTCAAAAGCAAAATCCACAAAACTAAATCTCAAATCTAAGTAATTCATGGATGTTAAATAAGCTAACCTGAATAATTATTAGCTTCTTGAATAACATTAGTCATTAACGGTTTTATGGAACTAATAACTTGATTAGATAAATGTTTATGATGTGGAAAATTTGATAAATTTGGAAAATGAGGTGCATTGTCGTACCTAAAAATCATATTATTTTGTTTATCTTGATAATGATAACGATAATTAAGATATTCTATTTGTTCTAATTCTAAAATGATTGCTTCGTTTAGTTCTAATAAATTACCATCTGCAAAACGTATTTTAATTTGTAAGTTAATACGATATTCTGTTAAAATTTCTTCTACATAGTGTTCTATGTGAGTATTTTCCAATGCAATAACAACTATTTCTACCTTTTTAAGGTATTGTGATAATAAATTATGCAACATTTTTCAAATGCTTTTCTATATCAAGTCGAATAGCTCTATAATACTGATAATCATTAGCCCAACTTATAAAATCGTTACGATCATCTAAATTCCCATTATTATAACGATAAAAGAATTTTTCTGAATCCATTGTATATTGATGTTCATAAATACTTAAACGTTTAATAATAGCAACTAAAGCATCAATTGGAGATTTATATTCAATTCGTTTTTTTTTCATAATTTTTTAAGATATTATTATCCACAAAACCAAAATATTTTCCTATTCCAAGAACTACAAAATTTTCTTGTTTATCTTAAAAAAAATTAATGAGCATTAATTGAGCTAGAAAAAATATTCCCAACTCAATGCAATTACTTTTTAGAAGAATGATGCGATTTTATGATATTTAAGCCTTTTAACAAATTAAGGGCTTCATAAATGGCATAATCTTCTTTAGCTAAAGATTTCTTTTCAGCTATTTTATCAGCTTTATTCGGAGCGGTTTTCTCTTTATTATCCAAATGACCAGCTAAATCAGCTTCCTTAATTGATTTCAACTTATCTTTTTCAACCGTAGCCAATTCAATTTTGTTTAATTCAATATCTGGTTTTATACCTTCGGCTTGTATAGAACGCCCTAACGGAGTAAAATATCTAGCTGTAGTTAATTTCAACGCAGTATTATTATTCATTGGTAAAATAGTCTGCACTGAACCTTTACCAAAAGTTTTAGTTCCCATTATAATAGCTCGTTTATGATCTTGCAGTGCGCCAGCGACAATTTCCGATGCAGAAGCTGAACCGCCATTTACTAATATAACTAGGGGCGAACCATCTAATAAATCAGGAGCTTTGGCACTAAAACTTAGTGAAGAATCTTTAATCCGTCCTTCTGTATAAACAATAAGTCCTTGAGTCAAAAAAGCATCTGAAACATCTACGGCAGCGTGCAATACTCCACCAGGATTGTTACGTAAATCTAATACTAAACCTTGTAATTTTTTACCATTATTTTCTTCTTCAAGAGCTTGAATTGCATTTGCCAACTGTTCTCCAGTACGATCCTGAAAATGGCTAATACGAATATAACCGTAGTCCGATTCTAATATAGATTTTTTCACGCTTTTTACTTGAATAATAGCACGAATAATACTAATAGTTAGCGGCTTATCTGCAGTTTCTCTGATGATAGTTAAAACAATTTCAGTTCCCGGTTCTCCTCGCATAATTTTAACTGCATCATTTAAAGTCATTCCTTTTACTGGCGTATCATCCAAACGAATAACTAAATCTCCAGCTTGGATACCAGCACGCTTCGCTGGCGTATCATCAATAGGTGAAATTACTTTAACAAATCCGTTTTCCATACCTACTTCAATACCTAGACCACCAAATTTACCTGTGGTTCCAATTCTAATTTCATTAAAAGATTCAGCATTTAAATAATTAGAATGCGGGTCTAAACCATTTAGCATTCCATGAATCGCATTTTCTAGTAAAGTTTTATCATCAACTTCTTCTACATAATCCGTTTTAATTCGTTGAAAAACTTCGGTAAAGGTACGTAATTCTTCTAATGGCAAAGAATTATTATAACGATCAGCTAATACATCATTGCCAATAGTTAAATAAGAACCTATAATTAAACCTACTAATAAAGATGGTATATAATGAAATAATATTCGCATTTATGTCTCCTAAAATAATAAATTTGTTTAAACTGCTATTTTAATTTTAAAATATTATAAATAATAATTATAGGTAAAATTGATTTAAAATTCAATATTTTTTAATTTAATAAATTAATTCTTTTTTTATAATCGCAACCAATTTTGCGGAGCTTGTGGAATACCTTGGTAACGAATTTCAAAATAAAGCGCAGGTATTTTCTGTCCGCCACTACTTCCAACGGTGGCAATAGACATATTAGCATTAACCCAATCCCCATTTTTTACATATAAACTTTGATTATGGGCATATAAACTCATATATTTATTGCCATGGTCAATAATAACTAATAAACCTAAATTACGAAACCACTGGGCAAATACAACTCGTCCGGCTGCAATTGCTTGAATTTTTCTGCCCTGTGGTGCTGAAATTAAAATACCTTGCCATTTCAAATGATTTACTAATCTTTGCCCAAATTTTTTAATTATTTTACCTGTAACTGGTAAAGGTAATTTTCCTTTTAACTCAGAAAGTTGGGTATATTCTTGAGTTTTATCTGGTGAAGTTTTTAAGGTATCTTCTAAAGTGGTTAATAACTTTTGTAATTTTTGTTTATCTTCAGCTAAGTGTTTTAATTCCTTATCTTGATTTTTTAAAGTACTTGCTAATTGAATTAAAATTGTATGACGTTTATTATAAGCTAATTCTAAATCCTTTTTCCTATGATTATGATTATAAACTAATTGATTTAAATCTATACTTTCTAATTTAATACTTTGTTCTAAAGTTGTCAAACGTTGCAATGTAGTTTTAATTTTTTTAATTTGCTTGAGTTTAGCACGATTAGAATATTGATAATAAGTTAATAATCTACTAATAGTTGAAGGTTGTTCTTGATTTAACCATAACTTCAAATAATCTTGATGTTTTATAACATAAGCTTCATGAAATTGTTGAGCCAATATTTTTCGGCGTATATCAAGTTGAGATTGTAATTTCTGTTGCCTAGTTTTTAAACTAGTTAAACTAATTTGTTTATTAGTAAATGCACCATACAAAATTTCCAAATTTTGGGCAACTTCACCTATATTTTCTTCAATATGTTGTAATTGTTGTTGCCGTTGTCCATATTGAGTTTTGGTATCGTGCATTTCTTGCTGCAATTCAGAAATACGTAACTCTAATTGACGAAGTTGTTCAGTAGTAGATTCTTTTACTGATTCGTCGGCTGAGGCAGCAATTAATCCAAATAATAAAAAAGCTAAAATTAACCAAATATACCTCATTCAATTTATTTTGCCTTGCCTTGATTAGCAACCGCATCTGTGGCTTTTCGTATGGTTTCTTCATCAGCCAAATAATAATTTTTAATTGGATTTAAATTATCATCTAATTCATAAACTAAAGGAATACCTGTTGGAATATTTAAATTAGTAATATCATCATCCGAAATATTATCAAGATATTTTATCAACGCCCGCAAAGTATTGCCATGTGCCGCAATAATGATATTTTTTTCTTGTTTAATCAATGGCAATATTTTTCCATTCCAACATATTAAAACCCGATCAATAGTACCATCCAAACATTCCGTTACTGGTAAGTCAATAGTTTCTAATGTTTTATAGCGTGGATCATGTCCTGGATATCTTTCATCAGATAATTCTAAAGCAGGAGGTGGAACATCGCAACTACGTCGCCAAATTTTAACCTGTTCATCTCCATATTTTTTTGCAACTTCTGCTTTATTTAGTCCTTGAAGCGTACCATAATGGCGTTCATTCAATCGCCAATCACGTGTTACTGGAACCCACATTAAATCCATTTGTTCTAAAACAATCCATAATGTTCGTATCGCTCTAGTTAAAACAGAGGTAAAAGCAATATCAAAGGTAAAACCCTGTTCTTTTAACATAATACCTGCATTAGTAGCTTCTGCTCTACCTTTTGCCGTCAAATCTACATCAGTCCATCCAGTAAATCGATTTTCCTTATTCCAAATACTTTCACCATGTCTTAATAACACCAATTTGTACATAAACTATTATGTCTCCTATTTAAGTTTATTTATTTTTATATATTTGATAGAAATAATTTATTGTTTATTGATTTAATCGAAATTATTATTATTTATTTTTATACAAACTAATAACATTAATTATCTAAGATTTTCATTAAAACCTTAAATTTAACAATAATATACTAGAAAAAAACTTTTTTCAACTATTTATATTATAAATAAATCCTTATTTTTGTATATTACAATCATCGCTAAATATAACCCTACTTATGAAAATTTAAACAATCATATTTTTTACATATATTTACCATAAATAACATTTTTTTCAAAAAAAGTTTGATAAATCAAAAATAATCTATATTGATAGGTAACATTACTATAAATAATAAATACTTATTAATTTCAATTTTTCAATATTTATATATTTTAGTTTTTAATTAAAATTATCAACAACAAGATTATTTAAGATAATATTGATTAATTTTTAATTTAAATTTTTACATAATTTAACGTAATTTAAAATAATTACTTCATAAAGTTGCTAAAAAACAATTTTTCTTAAAAAAACTAATTAAAATAAATTAAAGAAAAATAAATTAAACTATTGAAACTTCAGTTTTTTTAGTTTATATTTATATAGTAATTAAAAATTAATTTAAATATTACATTTATAAGTTTTTTAATAAATTAATTTTAGTATAAATAAAAAATTAAATTTAGATAAATATTAAATTTGTTTGTATTTAAAAAACATTAATATCTAATTGTTTTAGATTTAAATTAAATGGTAAAAACAAATTATTTTTTATGAATTATTTTCTAAGACGAAACACACATATAGAGGAATTTTATTTATGAGTCCAATTTTAACCGATTTTGATACAAAAATCATGTCAACTATCGATACTCAACATTTTGCGTTGATTACCCATGATGACGATATTGAAAGAGCATCTCGTTCTATGAAAGCGATGTCTCATCCATTGCGTTTAAAAATTCTTTGCATTTTAGGTGAACATGAATATAGCGTGCAGGATATTGTTAGACAAGTTGGTACTTCGCAGAGTAATATTTCTCAACATTTAGCTATTTTGCGTGATAAGGGAATTTTAGCCTCTCGTAAAGATGCCAATCGTGTTTACTACCGTGTTAGTGATGCTAGAACTTTGCGTTTAATCAGTATGATGCGAGAAGTGTTTTGTTCTTCTTACTGTACTTAAAGTACTTGAATATTTATGATATAATCCTTATTATCTATTTTTTGTAATTGAGGTTAATAAATAATGACTGTTGAACGAATTGTATTTGTATTTGCAGGTACTTTTATTATGTTATCATTGGCATTAAGTCAATATCATCATATATATTGGTTAGGATTTACTTTTTTTATTGGATTTAATTTATTTCAAAGTGGTTTTACTGGTTTTTGTCCTTTAGCTATTATTTTAAAAAAATTAGGCGTACCCACAGAATCACAAAAGGTAAATTCATAGCAAAATATGGAACAACTTATTGAATTTGTTGGTAACCATCAAGGACTTTTCTTTGCTTTTAGTATTGTGCTTGGTTTATTATTTTGGAGTTTAGTTAGTGAGCAAATTTCTGGTATAAAATCATTACCGCCTTCAGATGCTGTTTTATTAATGAATCATGAAAATGCTCTTATAATAGATGTTCGTGAAGAAAATGAATATGTAGAAGGACATATTTTAGATGCGATGCATATACCATTAAGTACATTGACTGGTAAAATTAATCGCTTAGAAAAATATCGTACTCGTCCGATTATCGCTAGTTGCACTAGTGGTGGTCGTTCAGGTCGTGCTTGTCGTACTTTGAAGAAGGACGGTTTTGAAAATGTTTATAATCTAAAAGGTGGAGTAGTTGCATGGAAAAATTCTAATTTACCGCTGACTAAAGGTAAACATTAATTTAAGAATATAAAAAATGCCAGAAATAAGCAGATTCCTTGGAATTATTATCACAATGTATTTTGATGAACATAATCCACCCCATTTTCATATAAGATACAATGAATATCGAGCATCAATGAACATAAAAAATTTAAATATTATAGCGGGTTCTCTTCCTGCTAAGGTGCGTGGACTTGTAGAAGAATGGGCGGAATTGCATCAAGATGAACTTTTAAAAATATGGGATACCAAAGAATTTCATCGTATTAAACCACTGGTTTAATAAGGTATTCATTATGAATAGTGTTTATTTATTAGAAGCGCGTTATATAAAAGATTTTAAAATATTTCTGAAATTTAATACAGGAGAAGCAGGAGAGCTTGATCTTAAAGATATTATATATAAGTATAAAATAGCTGCTCCCTTGCGTGATTATATTGCTTTTTCAGAGTTTTATCTTGATTCATGGCCAACATTGGCTTGGAAATGTGGGTTTGATATTGCGCCAGAATCATTATATTTTATGGTTACAGGAAAAACTGGGTAGTCCTGAATAATGTAGTGATTTTTCAGATAAATTTGTTAAGTATCAAATATTTATAAAGTTTAGAACTACTTTGTGCAGGACTACCCGGGTTTTAACACCTGCACAATTATTTAGAGATTTATTATGAGTGCATTAAATTTAATACTACCTAACTCTATTCATCGTCATATAAAAGGAATTTCTCAACGAGATGGCATATCTAAAGTAAACAATTAAGTGCCTAATGAAATCATTCAACTGACTTCTACAGCACTTTGCTAAATTGATAAATAGTTTTAAACTGTTTGTTTTTTAGTTAATTGCTGAAAAAAGATTTTTATAACTTAAAATTTAAAGGAATATTTAATAATGGCAGAAACAGATAATCAAGCAAATAACCAAACAGATACACAAGAACAATTTGGGATACAGAATATTTATATTAAAGATATCTCTTTTGAATCTCCTAATGTTCCTAAAATTTTTGCGAAAAAATGGAAACCTAAATTAGAATTAGAAATATCTAATAAAATTAATCAATTAGATAAAGAACTGTTTGAAGTCGTATTAAATTTAACGGTTACAGTAAAAGGGGATGAAGATAAAACAGTTTATTTAATAGAAATACATCAAGCCGGTATTTTTATTTTTAAAAACTTTGTACAGGACAAATTAACTTATATGTTAAATAGTTACTGTCCCAATGTTTTATTTCCCTACGCTCGAGAAACAGTTTCCAGCATAGTTTCTAAAGGTGGATTTCAGCCATTATGGTTATCGCCAATTAATTTTGATGCTCTTTATGCGCAACAGGTTAAGAAAAAACAAGAAGAAGCTGCTAAACAACAAAATGATAGTAAATAGTTTTTAATATGATTGAACAAAAATCTTCAATTTTAGTATTAGGAGCTGGTTCTTGGGGAACTGCATTATCTCTAGTATTAGCTCGTAATGGTCATCAAGTTTGGCTATGGGACTTATTTGCTGAACATGTACAGAAATTAATAGCAACTCGTGAAAATAGTCAATTTCTTCCAAATAGTCATTTTCCTGATACCTTGCAAGCGGTTGAAGATTTAGCTGAATATGCAGTAAAGGCTGATAATATATTGGTTGTTGTTCCTAGTCATGGTTTTCGTGAGACTTTACTAAAAATTGCGCCAATTATTCCAGCTAATATGCCTATTTGTTGGGCAACCAAAGGTTTAGAAAATAAAACTGGATTATTATTGCACGAAGTTGCTGAACAAGTTTTTGGAACTGATAAACCGCTGGCTGTTTTATCGGGACCTTCTTTTGCTAAGGAAGTTGCGGCTGAATTACCAACTGCCGTTACTATTGCCTCTACTGATACTGAATATGCGCAAACATTAGTTCAACTATTTCATAATCAAAAATTTCGCCCTTATAGTAGCACGGATATAATTGGAGTGCAAATTGGTGCCGCCGTCAAAAATATTATTGCTATTGCGGCTGGAATTGCTGATGGGCTTGGATTTGGAGCTAATGCTCGTGCGGCGTTGATTACACGCGGTTTAACGGAAATGATGCGTTTAGGTACTAAAAAAGGTGGCAACAAGGAAACTTTTATGGGATTAGCTGGTTTAGGAGATTTAGTCTTAACTTGTACCGATAATCAATCTCGTAATCGCCGTTTTGGCTATGCTTTGGCGCAAGGAATTAGTATTGAGCAAGCACAAGCTGATATTGGACAGGTAGTAGAAGGTATTCGGACAACATTTGAAATTAATCGTTTAGCCACTCGTTTGAATATTGAAATGCCAATTGCTCAACAGGTAAGTGAAGTATTACAAGCTAATATCACTCCTAAAGAAGCTGTACAAATTTTATTATCACGTCAACTAAAAGCAGAAATGTCGTGAATCTTAATTTTCTTGAATTTGAACAACCTATTGCAGAACTTGAAGCTAAAATTGATGAATTACGTCATGTAAATCATAGTTCTGATGAAATCAATATTAGCGATGAAATTGCGCACTTGCAAACTAAGTGTCAAGATTTAACCCGTTCTATTTTTTCCTCCCTTAGTTCATGGCAAATTTCTCAATTAGCTCGTCATCCCCAACGTCCTTATATGCTGGATTATGTTAAATTAATTTTGACCGATTTTGAAGAATTACATGGCGATCGAGTTTTCGGTGATGATGCCGCTATGGTAGGCGGTTTAGGAAGATTGGAAGGTCGTCCCATTGTCGTCATTGGTCAACAAAAAGGTAGAGATACTAAGGAAAAAATAGTACGCAATTTTGGAATGCCGCGCCCTGAAGGTTATCGTAAAGCTTTGCGTTTAATGAATATGGCAGAACGTTTTAAATTACCAGTTTTAACCTTTATTGATACTCCAGGAGCTTATCCAGGAGTGGATGCTGAGGAACGGGGACAAAGTGAAGCTATTGCTCGTAATTTGTATGTTATGTCTAGTTTAAGAACGCCGATTATTTGCACTATTATTGGTGAAGGCGGTTCTGGTGGAGCTTTGGGAATTGGAATGGGTGATAGATTATGTATGTTGGAATATAGTACTTATTCTGTTATTTCTCCAGAAGGTTGTGCTTCTATTTTATGGAAAGATGCCGAGAAAGCTCCAGAAGCAGCCGAAGCAATGAATATAACTTCAGAAAAGTTAAAAGATTTAGAATTAATTGATACGATTATTTCTGAGCCTTTAGGTGGCGCGCATCGTAATATTGAATTAACTGCACAAAATTTGAGTAAAACTTTACAAGATAATTTAAAAGAATTAGATCAGATTCCTATTAATAATTTGGTTGAAAATCGTTATCAACGTTTCATGGAATTTGGGCAATTTGAAGAAAATTAATGGAGAAAAATGAATGATTGAAAAATTACTTGAAACTTTATTATTTAGAAGTCGGTGGCTATTAGCTCCTTTTTATCTTGGTTTGATTGGTGCTTTAGTTCTGTTATTAATTAAGTTTATTAAGAAATTTATTGATATTCTTCCAGGCTTTTTAAGCAGTTCAAGCACTGATCTTATTTTAAGCATACTTGGGTTAATTGATATTATTCTAGTTGCAAATTTACTGCTCATTATTATTTTTAGTGGTTATGAAAATTTTGTATCAAAAATTGATGTGGTAGAAGATCATGTTGATCGTCCTGAATGGATGGGAAAAGTTGATTACGCTGGACTAAAAATTAAGGTAATTGGTTCTATTGTTGCTATTTCTTCTATTGAGTTATTGAAGGTATTTATCAACATTTTTGAAAATCCAAATTCTGAATTGTTACAAGGAGATACTTTATGGCAAGTTGGTGTATTTTGGCTGATTATTATTCATCTTACTTTTGTTATTTCAGGAGTATTCTTCGCAATAATGGAAAGAACCATGCACCCGTATGAATCTAATCATGGTGATGGACATAATTAATAAAACGTGTCTTTAGAAATATTTAGTAACTATCTACCAAGAAATACATATAAAATGTAGTACTGAGGAACGAAGCGCATCAATCATGTTAAAATTTTCGCATTTGAAGCTTTAATTGGTAGATAGTTATAATATTTAAAGATTATTGTAAAATGGGTATTATTAATTTCTAAATAATTACTAAATAAAATTCTAGTATGCAAGACTATAATCCATTAATTCACCCATTTGAATTACCAGTTCAAAAACTAATTGTTTACTGCGTAACAGATGAATCTTTTTACTTAGAACCACATGAAGGCAGTACACCAGGCACTACTTTATCAGGAGCTTATGGTACTGCACTATGGTCAACTGTTTGCTATAATCGCTTCAATAACCCTTGCCTCAGACATCAAAAAAATCCCGAGTGTAAAACACCTGAAAAATGTGTATTGCCTTGGCTATATAAACCCTATTCCAAAGTACAACATAGAAATTTTACCCGCCCAGTTTTGTTCTATTCACCAGAATTAGAAGGCACAAAACCTGTCAATGCGTTTACCATAGAAATTACTTTATGGGGAAGACATGCTATTACTTACCAAAATATGGTGAAAGAAACTTTAGAAAAAATGGGCAGATTTGGCTTAAATAACCAAGGCATATCAATTCCATTTAAAATTGTTGATATTAAAACGATGCCTAATTTGACGCTTATGGATCGTATTGAGAAACTACCTAAAACATCTTCAGTGTTGCTAGAATTTCAAACACCATTTCTACACGCTGGGAATAGTAAAAATAGACATGAATTTCATACTGATGATAAACTGCCTATTGCTAATATTTTAGGAAATATTGCTTATGATTTAGTTGCTTGGGATATGGAAGATCGTGATTTAGGTGAAACTCTCGATAGTAAAATGCGCCACAATCTAGCTCGTGATGCAAGAGATGCAGCTTGGGAAGCGGGTGAAAAACTAACCGTGCTACGTACCCATTTATCACCCATTACCATTGGAAAACGCTATTCACGTGGCAATAAAAATAATATGTTGATAGAAGGATTTATTGGTTTAGCCGAATTAACTGATAATTTAAAAAATGCTTTACCTTGGTTATTAGTACTATCACTCAGTGGTGGCGGACAAAAACGGGCAATGGGATTTGGCTCAGTGCGATTGTGGTTGGATGGAAATTTTTAGAGTACATTGAGATGCACGGCGGGCTTCTGTACGCTTGGAATGATTAATCGGGTAATTTATTCTTTCACAATCTTATTTTTATCATCCACACTATACACCAGTCTATGAGTTATGTTGATTCTTCTGGAATATAAATTTTTGGTAGTCCTAAA
>JAGLFE010000051.1 GCA_023144675.1 Thiomargarita sp.
ACTACCTATTTTAGGACTACCCATTAATTATATACTAATTCCTTCAAAATAATTGAACGATTCACCAAATATTTGTATTAATAATAAATCAATATCCAGCATAATTTAATTAGGAATATTCATGATGAAAATTAAGTATTATAAGTATTTAGAAATAATATTAATTGTCAATTTTTTTACAGCTTGTACTGCTACACCTACAGAAATCCAAAAAGATATAACGATAAAATCTACTAGCACAGATGCCAGTTCTAATATAGTTATAGAACCAGTGTTAAATAAAAATTATTTTTTATCAGCTAGACAAGAATATATGTATAAATTTTTAGTTGCAGAACTAAATCTTTTGCGTGGTAATTACAAGCAATCAGCAGAATATTTACTAGATATTGCAACTAAATACCATGAAGTTCAAATTGCTAAAAGGGCAACACATGTAGCTTTACGCGGTAAACAATATCAAATAGCAATGAAAGCAGCTTCTTTATGGATAACTTTTGTTCCAACCGACCTAGCTGCTCATAAAATTATGTCCAGTTTATTATTAATGCAAGGGCGGGTAAATGAATCAATTTCCCATTTAGAATTGATTTTAAACAATTTTCAAGACAATCCTGAGCAATTTAAATTGTTTTTAGAAAGAATGTTGGAACAACATAAAGATTCAACTTTTATGGCTGATTTTTTGGAAAAATTACAAGCGAAATATCCTAATAATCCCGCTATATTGCTTAATTATGCTCGTTTTTATATGCAAAATAATCAGGAATCTCAAGCTTTAAATATATTGCATCCTTTATTAATCTCTAACCCCGATGATGATGAAGCAGTGCCATTATATGCTTTTTTACTTAATACCATGGGGCAGGATGACGAAGCTATATTATGGTTAGGACAATCACTTGCTAAATATCCAAATAAATCGGAATGGCGAATAATGTATGCCCGTATGTTGACAAATGCTGAACGCTTCGATGAAGCTATTACCCAATTTGAGATATTATTAACCAGTGGTAACCAGCAACAACGGAATGAACTACTTTATACATTAGGTATTGTATCATTACAAAATAAAAATTTTTCACTGGCAAATAATTATTTTTTCTTGTTAATAGAAACAAGATACAAAATGAATGCTGCTTATTACTATTTAGGAGTCATTGCTCAAGAACAAAATAAATTGCAAACCGCTCTAAAATGGTTCTATCAAGTTGAAGATAGTTCTAATTATTTAAATGCTCAAATTCAAATTGCATTAATATTAGCGGAACAAAAGAAATTGGATGCAGCCATTCAGCATTTGCAAAATGTTCCAGTATCGAATGTTGAGGAAAAAATTAATTTTATCCAGTTAGAAGCTGAATTATTAATTGATAAAAATCATTACCAAAAAGCTTTGAAAGCTTATAAATATGCACTGAGTTTAAAACAAGACGATACTACAATATTGTATATGCAAGCTTTATTGTATGAAAAGATAGGTAATGTGGATTTATTAGAAAAAAATTTAAGGCATATATTAGAAATTGAACCAGAAAATGTAGGGGCTCTTAATGCGCTTGGTTATAGTCTGACTCAATATACAGATCGTTATCAAGAAGCTTATAAGTTAATAAAAAAGGCGTTTAATCTGAGTTCGGGTGATTATTATATTTTAGATAGTATGGGTTGGGTGTTATATAAGTTAGGTAATCATATTGAAGCAATTGCTTATTTGCGTAAAGCCAAAGTGCAACGTGATGATCCAGAAATTTCTGCTCATTTAGGAGTTGTATTATGGAAAAATGGTGATAAAGCAACGGCGTTAAAAGTTTGGAAAAATGCTCGTACATTATTTCCTGAAGATAAAATATTGGAAAAAATCGTACGAAATGAATGCCAACTTGATATAGAATCCTTATTTTAAACCGTTTAGATAATATTTAATTCTATGGAAGCAGATGTAAAAAAAGACCAACAGGCTCAATATCTCAAATTTATGGGAATCCAAGTTTGGGTTAGGCGTTCTTTATCAGAACCAATAAATGTATCATCAAATAATCTTGTTGAACCTAAATTTTCTGAAACAAATAATATATCAGTTAATTCAGAAAATATAGTAACTCAAAAATTGGCAGTTTCCAATGAAAAAGATAAGATTATTACTGAAACAGAACCGTCGCAGGAAATTAATGATAAACCAGATTGGCAGACTTTAAAAACTCAAGTTACTAATTGTACTACTTGTGAATTGCATAAAACTCGCACCCAAACAGTATTTGGGGTGGGTAATTCAAAGGCAGAATTAATGTTTGTTGGGGAAGCTCCTGGTGCAGATGAGGATGCACAAGGTGAGCCTTTTGTTGGACAATCTGGACAGTTATTAACCGAAATGTTGTATGCTATTAATTTAACTAGAGAATCGGTTTATATCGCCAATATTATTAAATGTCGTCCTCCAAATAATCGTAATCCTCATGTTAATGAAATTCATAGTTGTCAATCTTTTTTACAAAGACAAATTGAACTTATAGAGCCTAAAATTATTATTGCAATTGGTCGAGTGGCTGCCCACTCTTTGTTATCTACAACAATTTCCATTTCTAAATTACGCTTGCAACGTTTTGAATACGGAGAAAATCATATACCGTTAGTGGTAACTTATCATCCAGCGTATTTATTACGTAGTCCTCTTGAAAAACGCCGCTCTTGGCAAGATTTAAAATTTATTTGTCAAATTATTAATAAAGTATAAATTTTGGGTGTTTTAACAACTTACCTTACACAATTAGAAATATTAAGAAAATATAAGTTTTTAGAATTTATATCCAGTTTTAATTTCTTATTTCTGCGTAAGGTGAGTACTAATGCTAATTAAGAGTTTAAATGTTTAAGTTAGAATCTTCAACACGAACACGATTGATGCGCTTCGTTCCTCAGCAGCATCCTACATTTTAAATGTATTTTTGTAATTA
>JAGLFE010000510.1 GCA_023144675.1 Thiomargarita sp.
AAAGTTAGCGGTTGGACTTACGAACTGGCTCAATATAAAGTAGATAATTTGAATAAAAATCGGGCGGAATTAATTATGGCAATAGAAGCTACAGCTCCTGAAGAACTACCTAGTTTCGATATTGATAAGCTTGCTTCACCATTTGGTACGCCATCAACAGTCGATTAGTTTAATACCTAAATAGGATGTGCTTTTTACAGCATATCCTGTTGTGCTAAAAACGAACCAAGTTTCTTATCTACTATTAAAATGTGGTTAATGAGCCAATCAACTAACTCCTCCTGTATCTGCAAAGTTAAATACATTCTTCCGCCTTTAGTTTTATAATTTTCTTCTAATTTATTAACTTGTTCTATGAAATAAATATGTTCCTTTTTATGAGCAGGATAATCTGTATAATTATATTGTTGCATTAACTGTTCTTCAGTCTTAAAATGAAATACAGTATATTCTTTAAGAAAATCAATCATTTTAGCTACTTCAATACTGGTTTCATCATTGCCAATAGACATGACTAAATCTTTTATTTTGACGAATAATTCTTGATGTTGTGCATCAATTAAATTATTTTTGACAGAAAATTTTGGGTCCCAATTAATTAAATTCGCAATATCTTCCCAATTAGTTCCAGTATTTACATTTAAAAAGTTTTGGCAACGTTGAATATAAAATTCTGCTACTTGGTCTTGGGAATTTTCCAATAAACAGGCTTCAAATAATTTTTGAGCTTTAGAAAAATTTTGTTTTTGATAATAATTAACAGCAGAGGCAAATTGTTCCAAAGTTGCTAATTTGCCTTGTTGTACTTTTTTATCATCGGCTGCAAACACTTCATATATTTTTATATAACTAGATTTTCCCTTTGCTTTAACTTTATCTAAAAAACGAATTTCATATTGGGTTGAATTTTCTAATTTTAAATAGCTGGCGGCTGAAATCAATAAAGAAGTGTGGTAAGTTTTAGTTAAGCTTTCAAGACGGGATGCGGTATTAACAGCGTCAGAAATAACCGTGCTATCCATACGATTTTCGCCACCAATAATTCCCAACATGAGCGAACCAGTATTAATACCAATGCCAATTTTAAGCGGTTGATAATTTGCTTTTTGTCGGTTGTTATTATAAATTTTTAACGAATTAAGCATCGCAATTCCAGTTTGAACTGCTTCATCGGCGTTGCTGAATAAAGCCATAATACCATCACCAATATATTTATCAATAAAGCCTTTATGTTCGGTAATAATCGGCTCCATTTGGCTTAAAAAAGAATTGATTAAATTAAAATTTTCCTGCGGGGTCATGGTTTCAGAAATGGTAGTAAATTCACGAATATCAGCAAATAAAATCGTCATTTCTTTTTCAACTTGATCACCTAATTCAATATCGGTAATACAGTCTCGATTTAATAAGCTTAGAAATTGATGCGGAACAAAACGCTCATAAGCTTGATTAATTTGATACAGTTTAGCTTCCTGTAAAGATTCTAATTTTTTAGCAAAACTATCAAGTTGTTCATTTTTCTGTTTAAGTTGCTCATTTTGTTCTTTAAGCTGTTGCTCGGCTAATTTTCGCTGGGTTATATCTAAAGAATATTCAACCATTTTTGCAATATTACCCTGTTCATCAAAAATTGGAAAACCATATACCTCAACATTAATCGGGGTGCCATCTTTGTCGAAATGAATATGCTCCATAACCGCTGGCTTTTTAGTCTGTTTAACTTGTGCTAGTGGGCATGGGTCAAGTTTATCATTACAGGGCTTAGAATTTTGATGAGTTAAAGCATGACAAGTTATTTCAGGCTGATAACCCGACCTGCCCATAAATGAATTAGCTAATTCAATTTTATAAGTAGCAGTATCAATAACGTAAAATGGATGTTCTAATGAGTTAATAACCTGCTGTAAAAATCCGTGTTGTTGTTGCAGTTCTTGTTGTAAACTAATTAAATTTAAATGGGTGTTTAAACGAGCTATCAGTTCTTCAGCTTCAAACGGTTTAGTAATATAATCTACGCCACCTAATTTAAATGCCTTTACTTTATCAGTAGCTGAATTTAATGCACTTAGAAAAATAATCGGAATTTCTTTAGTTATTTTATCAGCTTTTAGTCGTTCACAAACCTCATAACCACTCATTCCTGGCATCAAAATATCCAGCAAAATTAAGTCTGGAATTTGGGATTTAGCCTGTTCAATTCCAGTTTTACCATCCAATGCTGTGATTGTGTCGAAATCATACATTTTTAGAATATTGACTAATAATCTAACATTAGTATCACTATCATCAATGATTAAAATAGTCTTTTGGGAGTTCATATTTTTTATGATTCTGAAGAACTTAAATATGTTCGAGTTAAGTATCCATAAAACTGCGCAATTGATCAGAGCGGCTTGGATGACGTAATTTACGTAATGCTTTGGCTTCAATTTGGCGAATACGTTCGCGAGTAACATCAAATTGCTTTCCAACTTCCTCCAAGGTATGGTCGGTATTCATATCAATGCCAAACCGCATGCGTAATACTTTAGCTTCCCGTTGTGATAAACCTTGCAAAATTTCCTGAGTGGTGCGCCGTAAGCCCTCGGTTGTTGCTGAATCTAAAGGGGCTAAAATACTGGTATCTTCAATAAAATCACCTAAATGCGAATCTTCATCATCACCAATAGGTGTTTCCATCGAAATTGGCTCTTTGGCAATTTTTAGTACTTTCCGAATCTTTTCCTCGGATATTTCCAGCAAATCAGATAATTCTTCAGGAGTTGGATCCCGTCCTTTTTCCTGCAAAATTTTTCGGGAAATTCGATTTAATTTATTAATAGTTTCAATCATGTGTACTGGAATACGAATCGTCCGGGCTTGATCAGCTATTGAACGAGTAATTGCTTGCCGAATCCACCAAGTTGCATAGGTTGAAAATTTATAACCACGCCGATATTCAAATTTATCCACCGCCTTCATTAAGCCAATATTACCTTCCTGAATTAAATCAAGAAACTGCAATCCACGGTTAGTATATTTCTTGGCGATAGAAATAACCAAGCGCAAATTAGCCTCAATCATCTCCTTTTTAGCCCCACGAGCCTTCCTTTCCCCAGCAACCATCAAACGATTAACCGCCTTAATCTCCGTAATATCAAGACGACTTCGCCTTTCCAAATCAATAAGACGGTTTTGAATTCGGACTAATTCTTCTTGATAAGGTCTCAATTTATCGACATAAGATTTACCCGTATTCAATAGTAAATGAATCCAACGCGGATTGGTTGCATGATTCTTAAAAGAAGATAAAAAATCATTCTTATTCATGCCTACTTTATCAATACAAATCTGTCTAATTTGGCTTTCTTGCTGACGAATTAAGCTAACAGTATTCCGTACTTTGGCAATTAAACGTTCCAACTGACGTGGAGCAACCTTAAATTTTAGAAAACAATCAGCAACCTCTTTGCGAAATTTATTATAATCTTTTGAATCAGAACCTAAAGTAGCTTCAACTTGGATTAAACCAGTATATAATTCACCTAAACGAGCAAAACGTTCAAAGGTAATAGTTGGGTCTAATGGAATGCCTTCAAAAAACTCTTCATCCTCACTATTTACTTCATCATCTTCCTCAATATGGTCATCATCATTTACCGCATCTACATTAGTTAAATCAACCGACTTAGCGAGTAAAGATTCATCAAAACGATGCTTTCTTTCAAATTCAATATGAGCCGCATTTATTTCCTCTGGAAAAACATAATCAGTAAAACCAGTAATAATATCTGATAATTTAAATTCACCTATTTCAATTTTTTTATAAGCCTTTAAAAACTCAGCGATAATATCAGGATGGGTGGCTAAAGCAGATAATATTTCGCTAACGCCATCCTCAATTCTTTTTGCTATCTCTATTTCGCCATCTTTAGTCAATAAATTAACCGTACCCATTTCACGCATATACATTCGTACTGGGTCAGTAGTACGACCAAACTCGCTATCAACACTTACCAAAGCCGCCGCCGCTTCCTCAGCTGCTTCCTCATCAGCCGCTATGGTATCAACCATAATCAAAGCATCTCTATCCGCTGGAGTAAATTCATGCACCGCAATACCCATATCATTAATCATATTAACGATACTTTCAATTTGTTCGGGGTCAACAATATCATTAGGCAAATGGTCATGTATTTCATGATGAGTTAAAAAACCTTGCTCTTTACCTTTACTAATAAGAACCTTAATTTGTCGTTGTTGCTCAATATTCATAAATCACCATAAAATAAATAAAATCATACCCTAACTTTGCCAATATAACAATCCAGCAAACTAGGAAAAACAATAACCGAATATAAATGATTTGGAGCTAATACAGAAAAAATCAATATATAATCTAACCGTTACAAAGGAGTAAAAAGTTATCCAGCCTTTAAAATAGCCAAATATTCCAACTTTTCGTCTGCAGACAAATTAGGCAAACTCTGATTTAAAACCAAAAACCGTTGCTTAAAAAATTCCTTACACAAACCCCGAATTACCCCTGCGAATTCCTGCTTTAACTCCAAACCCATTATAGCTAAACCAACTTGATGCGGTAATAACTGACTGATTAACGGCTCATATTCAGTCGCCCGAAAATGCTCCAAAATCACGCCTAAACTCTTAGCTTTTCTGCATAAAATAACAATATCTAATAACAAAGCTACCTCCTTTTGTTCCAACTGCACCAACTTATTATAGCTATTAGCGTCAAGCTCCAAATGTAACTCTGACTTATATAGCAAATAAACCATACCTTGCTGTGCCAAAGACAACTGCCTCATGCTACTAACAGGCTTAATATTATTCGATGGTGGCGGTTGATTATAATTTGCTGCCAAAAAAGTCTGCTCAATTTTTGTTAATTGCTCTAACTCTTGTAAGACTAAATCACGATAAGTTCCCAATGGTAATAACTGTAGCAATGGCTTAACTTCTTCTATTAATTTAGTTTTGCCTTCCACAGTGGTTAAATCAAGCGTTTTAAATTGCTGAAATAAAAACTTGGATAGTGGCAAGGCTTGCTTAATACAATTGTTAAAACCAGCCTCTCCTTGCGACCGCACCAAACTGTCGGGGTCAAAACCTGTCGCCAAAAACACAAATGAAACTTGCCGCTTATCTTTTAACAATGGCAAAGCACTTTTTAAAGCTCTCCAAGCCGCCTGTTGTCCAGCAACATCGCCATCAAAGCAAAATACAATATCAGTAACACGGCGAAATAATAATTCTAATTGCTGGGTGGTACAAGCTGTTCCCAAAGTAGCTACTGAATTAGTGATGCCATATTGTGCCAAAGCGATAACATCCATATAGCCTTCCACTACGATAACTTGTTGCCGATTTTGGGTGGCTAAATGCCAACCATATACCTCTTGGCTTTTCTGAAATAATATTGTGGCTGGCGAATTAAGGTATTTAGGAGCTTTATCATTCGGGGCGATTAAACGTCCGCCAAATGCAATAATTCGTTTTCTACGGTCAAGGATTGGGTAAATAATTCGGTCGCGAAACACGTCATAATTAGAACCATTAGATTTTTTAATTAATCCTAGTTGGAATAATTGCTCATGGTTAGCAGATGGAAATAAATTAATTAAGTTTTGCCAATTAGCTGGTGCATATCCTATACCAAATTCACGGGCAACTTCTCCAGTTAAGCCTCGTTGCTTGAGATAGTCTTGCGCTAATTTAGATTGGCGTAATTGTTGCCGATAATAATAGGCGGCTTGGGCATTTATGGTGTATAATTGTTGATATTGGTTAGCATTTTCTTGATTGTGTTGGACAGCACCTGATTCGTTTGGTTCGTAAATCACCTCAATGCCAATTTTGTTAGCTATTTCATGCACTGCCTCTACGAAGTCTAGCTGTGCATATTCCATGATAAAGCGGATAGCATTGCCACCAGCTCCACATCCAAAGCAGTGGTAAAATTGCTTGTCGGGATTGACGATAAAGGAGGGAGTTTTTTCTTGATGAAAGGGGCAACAGGCTTTGTAATTTTGTCCTGTTTTGCGTAGGTTTAGGTAGTGGTCAATTAGCTCGACAATGTTAACTCGGGTAATTAATTCTTCTATAAAGTTGCGGTCAATATATCCAGCCATGGTTTTGTTTAATATAGGTTAGCGGTAACTACTTACCAACTAAATTTGTAACTATCTACCAAGAAATACGTATAAAATGTAGGATGCTGTTGAGGAACGAAACGCATCAATCGTGTTAAAATTTTAACACTTAATTCGCATTTAAAATTTAATTGGTAGATAGTTAGCTAATTTTAATAATAAATAGGAATTATTCAGAGCAGCGATTGATGCGTTTCGTTCCTCAACAGCATCCTACATTTAGTTAAACCGACGCATGTAAAATTGTTGGTCTTGGTATTGTGTGGCTATGATTTTACCTGCCGCACATAATTCTTGAACAATTGACCAATCAGCTTGATTTTTTTCTAATAAAGCTTCAATTGCTTCTCGCCGCATCGGATGAACAGCGGTAATACTTAGTATATCTTCAGCAACATTGCCAGTAGAAGCAAAGGCATTGCCTTCATAGCCTGTCAAGTATTCAACATTGGCTATTCGAGCATTGAGTATTTGATAAGCTTGATTTAATTCTGTTTCAGTAGGTGGCTGAATTGAGGAAATGGCTGGGGGACGGGTTGGAATTAGAAAATAGGCGGTTTGGGGTTGTAATTGTTGGATAAAATCGGCTATTTGATTAATTGAAGTTGCGCTAACATTACGCTTTCTAACTAGCATAGTTTCGGTAACTAATTTGCCTGAATATTCTTTAGCAAATTCAAGCATGCCATTAAGTATGGTGGTTAGTTTAAGTTCGGAATGGGGAATATTGAGTTGCCGCCAAATTTTTTCTTCGATAGCATCTATTTTAAGCGATATCCAATCAGCTTTTTGTAAGGCATTACGTACTTGTGGTTGCCAAATAAGCGAGCCATTGGTAATAATCGCTATTTTAATTCCTAATGGGCGTAATTGGTCTATAGTTGCTTCCAAGTCAAGGTCAAGTGTTGGTTCGCCATCAGGTACAAAAGATAAATGGTCTATATTTTCACCATGTTGCTTTAATTTGGCAATTTGGGCTGTTACCTGTTGAACAACTAATTCGGTGCCGTAAAAATGGCGGCGTGTGATTTCTGTTTGTTTAGTTGTTCCGACTTGGCAATAGGTACAGTTATAGGTGCAGGCTTTCGGCGGTATATTGTTTATGCCTAAACTACGCCCGAGTCGCCTTGATGGTATTGGTCCGAATACTATTTTCATCGGTTTTAGTAGCCAGTTTCCTGTCGTAAAGATTTTATTAAACCATAAACCATTATTAAAATAATAAAGGAGAAGGGCAAGGCGACTATAATTGAGGCGGTTTGTAGGGCTTGCAATCCTCCCATAACTAGTAACACTGTCGCCACCGAGCCTTCAATTATGCCCCATAATATGCGTTGTGAAATTGGTGGAGTTTTATTGCCATTAGAGATTATGGTACAAACTACTAAGGTGGCTGAATCTGAGGAGGTAATGAAGTAGGTGGCGATTAGCATGGTGGCAATTCCAGAGGCAATGGTACTCATAACGCCTACATTCATGGTTTCAAAGGTGGTATATAGGGCGATAGTTACGTCTGTTTTAACTGCCTCAACAATGCCTGCTTGCCCGACTGCGGCAACTATAGTTCCAGTGCTATCAGTTACTTGGTTAATTAGTTCTAAATATATGGCAGTGCCACCAAAGAAACTTAGCCAAGTGAAGGCGAGTAAAGTTGGAACTAATAGTACACCTAGTATAAATTGTCGAATGGTTCGACCTCGTGATATACGAGCAATAAATATGCCGACAAATGGCGACCAAGCTATCCACCATGCCCAATAGAATGTTGTCCACCAACCTTGCCAACCGCTATCTTTATAGGTATCAGTCCATAAACTGAGTGGTATAACTGCGGCTAAATAATCTCCTGTATTTTGCACTAAGGAATTCATTAAGTAGCGGGTTGGTCCCCAAATTAAAAAGAAGAATAGTAGTATTATACTTAAACTTAGATTGACGATGCTTAGTATTTTAATTCCACGCCCGATTCCAGATACGGCAGACCAAGTTGCAATAATGGAAACTAGGAAGATTAGAATAACTAGATTGGTAGGAAAAGGCTTGTTAAATTTGGTGGTTGCATTTTCAATACAGGTATTTTTTTCGAGTTCAGCAGATATTGGTAGGCAATTTTGTTCAATATAAGCATTTTTAGCTTTTAATTCAGTGGTTTTATAGGAATCGTAACCGAATAAATGGGCTAAACCAGTATCCATTTGTTGCGCTCCTAAACCTAATGAAGTGGCTAATCCAAATACTGTTCCAAAGATGGCTAGAATGTCAACTGCGTGTCCGATTGGACCATAAATTTTGTCGCCAATTAAGGGGTAAAGTGCTGAACGAATCGTCAAAGGTAGTTTTTTACGATATGAAAAATAGGCTAGTGATAAGCCAACAATCACGTATATTGCCCAAGGATGTAGTCCCCAATGTAAAAAAGTGAGTCGCATGGCAACTTCAGCGGCTTCGGTGGTTAATCCTTCTTGAATAAATGGGTTACTTTGAAAGTGATAAATAGGTTCAGCAATACTCCAAAATATTAGTCCAATTCCCATGCCAGCACTAAATAGCATCGCAAACCAAGCAAAGGTGCTAAATTCAGGCTTTTCGTCATCATCGCCTAAGCGTATATTCCCATAACGGCTAAATAGTAACCACAGGGTGAAAAATAGAAAAAAGGCAACTACGCTAATATAATACCAATTTAGATTTAGAATAATTTTGTTTTTAAGTTGGTCAAAAATGCTGGATGCAGTTTCGGTCATAATTGCACCAAAAGCAACGAAAGCAACAATAACAATGATTGAAATAAAGGACATTGCTGGATTTAAATCTTTAAAAAAACCTGTTTTTGCTCGATAAATTGTCATTTTTTACCTTTTTATAAGGTTATAATATTAAACTACTTTTATTGAATGGATAGGTTAAAATATAATCCTTTTTTATTTCTATGTCAAGCCAAAATTTTAAAAAAATGTAACTATTTATATAGCTTATACCAACTTTTTATAATATGATAATGTTGATGATTTGAATCATTTTGATTTAGTTAATGAAATGGAAGCTTGGCTAGTTGATAAAATCATTTATAAAAAAGTTTGAATTATTAATTAGTTATAAACTAAAAAAGTAATTTGTAAAAATAAAATATAAAAAAAGCTTGCAATTTAAATAAACTAGATTATAATGTTTGCAGACCAGCTAGACAGAGTTTTGAAAACCATGTCAAGTATCAAAAGTATCTAATGAAAGGTAAGCCAGGAAGCCACTGATATTTAATAAACTGCCAAAGAATTTCAATAGGATTCAAAGAGGGAAAATATTTAGGTAAAAAGCGAATAAAAAGCCCCTGTTGTTGCCATTTATGAAGCTTAGAAATAAATTTTTTACTCCACATTATCAAAGCACGCTATGATCACGTCTGTATTAACAGTGTCATCAAAACAAAATGGTTGACTGGTATCGCTAGGTTTAAAAGACCATTTTCATTTACTTTTGGACGTAAAATCAGGTAGTCCTGAACAAAGTAGTGACGGTCTCAAAAGACCTAACAGGTTTAGGACTACCTAAAATCATAATCATTTCCTCTCTGAAAGCTGTTTAAATCCTAAATTAACCTGTTTAGATAACTCAATTTTTTGTGATGATTTAAAATTAACTGGATCAAAACGGCAAACTTGGTGCAATCGAACTGCTTGAAACAAAGAATCAGCTAGTTCAATTCGCAACAGCCAAGCATTTAAAGTTTCACCTGTTTGACGAACATAACCAAGTTTTTCAAGCTGTTTAATTAACTGATAAAAAGCCGAATTTTGACCAGGGTAATGGTAAAAAAGCTTATTTTTCCTAGCGGTTAAACGCATTAGTTTGAATCTTTTATAAATTCGCCAAAGTAAAATTGTTAATAAAGGTAAAATTAACCACAATAGCCATTGATTACCAATTGACGATTGCCAACGCCATTGAGTAAATTTATAATAGCTCCAAGATATTAAATCATAAAATGGTGTTAACCAATATGTTGTTTGTTGCTCAATATTTAACCAATCGGCGGGCGTATTATCCACCATTTGCCAATTTCCATTTATATAAGCCACTGTCCAAGCATGAGCATGCCGCTGACGTACTAGATAAGCTTGTTCAAGAAAACTAAATTCCTCAACTGCATAACCAGAAACATAGCGCGAAGGAATTCCTGCCGCTCGTAATAATAAAGCGGTGGTAGTGGCAAAATACTCACAATGACCTGCTTGGCTATTAATTAAAAAATGTTCTATTGGCGTTAAATCTTTTGGGGTGGCTGGAATAGAAAGGCTATATTTAAATCCAGCAAAAAAGTTCTTAATTTTATCAACTACTTGTAAAGCTGGCTGATTAAGTAAATTTAACTCCTTTGCCAATTGTGATAAATAAGGTTCGTTATTCGGTAAGCGTAAATCATCAACTGTAGGCGGTAAATCCAGTTGAATTTTTGGAGAATAATAGGCGGTATATTCAATAAAATTTGTAGTTGCTTCGATTTTAACTGTGCCAAAATTATTGCGTAATATAGATGCTGCTGATATATCATTAACTTGATAAGTATTATGCGGTAAAGCCAGTAAACCTTGACCATTGACTAAATAGCTGGATATATTCACCGAATCCGCCACAGAATAATTTAAATTACCTGGTTTAAACTGCCAATTGCCATGATTTTTCTGCCAAACATCTACAAATTCATGTTTTCGAGTGCGCCAAGTGCTTTTAAAATAAACATTATAACTGGCAGTACGTAATAATAACGGTTGCGTTGTGCGTACTCTTAATATAATTTCATCAGATTGTTTTAAATCCCTAATATCACCGATAGCAGTATTTTGTTGATAAGGGTCTTTTAATAGCCGATTCTGAAACCAAGTCATTGCCCATTGTTCAACTTGAAGCTGTAAACGGGATAATCCCAATTGTTGAATATAAGCTATCAAACCAACCGCAATTAATAAGCTTCCCCATAACCACACTGGATAACGCCTTGGACGTACTTTCCATAATCCCCAAGCAATAAGAATAGTCGTACTTAAAAAGTACCAATCATTTTGGTTGACGCTAGTCGCTAATAAACAAACTAATAAATAGGGATAACTTAGATTGATTCGCTTTTGGGCTTTGCGATAGCCTATTTGTTTGGAATTAATATGACGGAGCATCAAAAATAAACTGCCTAAACGAATACTATTTTTGACACTATAATTTTGAGCGACCAGCAGTGGTAAAAATATGATGGGCAACCAATTGAGTAACATCATCAAGCCATCAGCAGAATATTGAATTAATAAATAAACTGAGCTAATTAATAAACTGGCGGAAGTTAAATCGCTAAGGTGATTAAAATCTTTATTGGTTAAGAAATAACGTTCATTGCTCCAATTTGGAGCTTCTAAAATAATGGCGATTGGAATAGCAAATAAAATTAATTGACTTTGCCAGCCCCAAAATATTAGAGTTGTACCCAATAAAAAAATAGGAGGATTTAACATAATATAATTGTAACTATCTACCAAGAAAT
>JAGLFE010000511.1 GCA_023144675.1 Thiomargarita sp.
ATCGGAACTGGGTCGTGCCAATCTGCGGGTATCTTTTCAGATTCACTTAAACTGGTAATTTTATTACCTTCAGCATACCATTGTCCGTAATGTGGAGTCATAATATCGGGAATTAATTCCACTGGTGCAATCGGAACTGCATCAAAAAAAATTAGTTGTCCAACTTGGTCTTTATCATCTTTTTCTTCTCCCTCATTATCCCATTTTTCACCTTTAACCATTCCAAACCATTTTTGTCGTCTCTTAGCTCTTTTTTTTCTGTCTGATTCTTCATCCCAACCACCTTCCACCCAAGCTCGCAGTAAACCTTTTATTGAACTACCAGCTAAATATGGCACTCCCAAACTATGATGCCAACTCATGCCATTCTCTACTGGATGCGGCAATCCCATTCCAGTTACAAAATTCCAATTAGTTTCACAGATTGCGAAATCATCAGAATTCAACTCTTGATCTTTTTTGCCTTTTAAGGATTTAAGTAAATTTAACATACGAAATTGGTATTCCGAAAGTGCTTTATCATCACCACATTTTCTATTAACAGACGTTTCGTTATTAATTTCCTTATCAATTTCCTTTTTGGCTGTTAAATTAATCCAAGCTTTCTTTCCTTCTTCTTGTTCATTAGCATGATTTTCTTTATTAACTTGCCATCTTGCATCATATTGGTTAAAAAATCGAGTGAACCATAAACCTAAATGACTACTATCCTCATGGAAATATTGTAAAATTCTATTATCACTGTATTTTTCTTCTTCATCATACAAAGGAATTCTATTCATTATTATTTCCTTCTTTTTCTTCCTTCATAAAAGCAGTGGCAAACTTTTTAACCCAATCCATAAATACCATTGCTTCCGCTTGAGCCGTCATATAAACGTGCATATCTTTTTGAGTAATTCCATCTAATAAATCCATTTCAAAAAAAGGCTGTCCTTCTCGTTTTAACCAATCAGAAAGCAATTGATAAATCAAAAAATAATCAAGTTTTTTATTTCCCTTTGAATTGGTACATTTACTCTTATAAAAAGCAGCGGCTTGCCCTAAACCATTGGCATGAATCATAAATGGTAAAGCTGAAACATGGCTTCTATATTCTTTACGTTCTTTTTCGCCTAATTTATCTCTTGCACTTTGCACGCCTGCCAAAGCAAAAGCTGCCCGTTGTTGTTGCATCGTTTGCATTATTCTCCTCCTTGCATAACTTTAACTCGACACCAACCCATCCCAACAGTTTCATTACCACCAATTTGCAAGTAAGGATGTTCAGAAAATAAATCCAAAATATGTTCCAAAACTTCATCGGCTTCTTTTTGCGCATCTTTACGAGATTTAAAAGCAACGATAGTGGTATAAAGCAAAGTATCTGGTGGCAAAGTTTCCTCATACCATAAAGCACCAGGTTTAACTATCTTCGTTTTATTCTCTATTGCAATATGAGCATTAACTGGGGTAGCAAAACGAGCTAAATGGGAGAAAATATCATTGTCTACAATCACCAATTGCTCTGTTAGAGAGGTATTATCAATATTAGATAACTGACT
>JAGLFE010000512.1 GCA_023144675.1 Thiomargarita sp.
ACGTACAAATTACACGACCAATCATTCTAATAAATTCTCTACAGTTAGAAATTTAGATGAAATTCAGGCAAAATTTAGACGAAATTCAGACGCACGCCGTGCGTCTCTACCGAATGATTTGATGGAATTATAGGATTTTCAAGATGGTTTTTTGGGGTTAATTGGTTTGGTTTTTTTTTCCAAATTCAATTTATAATTCCCTAACCGTAGAGGCGCACGGTATGCGTCTAAACACCTAATCATATCAAACGTACAAATTACACGACCAATCATGCTAAGAAATTTTCTACAGTTAGAAATTCAGACGAAATTCAGACGCACGCCGTGCGCCTCTACCAGGAAATTTGCTGGAATTGAAAAATTTTCCCTCGTTTCTATGCTCCAGCGTGGGAATGCCTTTTGCCCTTTTTTGTCTGAATCAGAATTTACAGAATTATTGATTACAACATTATTTAGGACTACCCAACTTTGAAATATCGGCAATTTGCAAAAATAATAACCGAATTTTTTGTAAAAATGCTAACCGATTAATACGAATGGTTTCATTCTTATCCATAACCATAACGTTGTCAAAAAAATAATCAACGCTTTCTCGCAAACTTGCTAGATGTTGCAATGCTGCTTGATATGATTTTGCCTGAATTAACGGGTTTATTTTTTCGCTGATTGTTTCCAGTTCATCGTATAAACGTCTTTCTGCTTGATGAGTAAAATGTATTTGATCAGGTTCATCAGGAAAAGATAGCTTGGCTTTTTTCAAAATATTATGAATGCGCTTATTAGCACTAGCTAAACTAGCCGCTTCTGGTAATTGACGAAACTGCTCAATCGCTTGCAATCGTTGCGTAATATCTAAAGGAGAAACTGGTTTACAAGCAAGAATAGCTTCAATGCTATCTAAATTGATTCCTTGTTCCTGATAATAGCTTTTCAAACGTTCTAAAATGAACTCAAATACTCGCTCATTAGTACCCGCTTTGATATTATCAGTATAAGTTGCTTGGGTTTCTTGCAATAATTGTTGTAAATTTAAGGATAATTGACATTCTATAGCGATGCGTAATATTGATAAAGCTGCCCTTCTTAAACCATAGGGGTCTTTATCACCAGTTGGGGCTTGTCCAATACCAAAAATACCGACTAAAGTATCCAATTTATCCGTAATTGAGATAGCTTGTCCTAATACGGTTTTAGGTAATTTATCTCCCCAAAAACGTGGCATATATTGTTCACGCAATGCAATTGCAACCGCCTTGGTTTCTTTATCATGTTTGGCATAATATTCTCCCATAATACCTTGTAATTCTGGAAACTCGCCCACCATATTAGTCATCAAATCGCATTTAGATAACAAAGCTACCCGAATACCTTGTAATTCCTCTGCACCTAGTTGTTTGGCAATAATTCCTGTTACTCTAGCCATTCGCTTAGATTTATCATATAAACTACCTAATTTCTTTTGAAAAATAACAGTTTTTAATTGATCTAAATGGCTTTCTAAAGATTGATTGCAATCCTGTTTCCAGAAAAAATCAGCATCACTCAAGCGAGGACGTAATACCCGTTCATTACCTGCTTGAATTAATTGCGGTTGCTTGCTCTGTATATTGCTAATAGTGATAAAATAAGGTAATAAATTTCCATATTCATTAACCAAGTGAAAATATTTTTGATGCCCCTTCATACTGGCAATTAAAACTTCTGGCGGTAGTTCCAAAAACTTTTCATCAAAATGACCGGCAATCGCAACTGGATATTCAACTAAACCAGTAACTTCATCCAATAAATCGCTATCAATAACCGCTTCACCACCAATTTCTTCCTGTTTTTCCTTAATTAATAAGTGAATTTTTTCGCGGCGTTTAGTAAAAGAAGGAATTACATAAGCCTGTTGTTCTAAAAATTTGGTGTAATCATGAACGTTATTAATAACCAAGGCTTGTGGATGATGAAACCGATGTCCATAAGTTTTCCTATCACTGGCAATTCCAAATAAATTCGCTTTTACCACCTCATTTCCCAATAAAATTACCACCCAATGTACTGGGCGTACAAATTCGTAGGGTAAATTACTCCAGCGCATTCTTTT
>JAGLFE010000513.1 GCA_023144675.1 Thiomargarita sp.
TTTCTTGGTAGATAGTTACGATATTTCTTGTGTATTAAATGGCTATTAATGCTTTAATATGTGGGTGCGATTGGTAACTGAGAATTTCAAAATCTTCAAACTGGTAATCAAAAATTGATTTTGGCTTCCTGTTAATTTTCAAAGTTGGTAATGGATAAGGTTTTCTAATTAATTGTTCTCTTGCTGGTTGTAAATGGTTTAAATATAGATGGGTATCGCCACCAGTCCATACAAATTCTCCGACATCAAGATTACATTGTTGTGCTATTATAGATAATAATAAAGAATAACTAGCAATATTAAACGGCACTCCAAGAAATAAATCACACGACCTTTGATAAAGTTGACAAGATAGTTTACCATTAGCAACATAAAATTGAAATAATAAATGACAAGGTGGCAAAGCCATTTTATCAATATCAGCAACATTCCAAGCAGATACAATTAAACGTCTTGAATTAGGATTAGTTTTAATTTGTTCAACAACTTGAGTGATTTGGTCAATAGTTTCACCATTCTGAGTTGTCCAAGAACGCCATTGATGTCCATAAATCGGTCCCAATTCTCCATTTTTATCAGCCCAATTATCCCATATTTTAACATTATTGTCATTTAAATATTTTGTATTGGTTTCTCCTTGCAAAAACCATAATAATTCATATATAATGCTGCGAATATGCAATTTTTTAGTGGTAATTAATGGAAAACCTTGGGATAAATCAAAGCGTAATTGTCGTCCAAACACCGATAAAGTGCCTACGCCAGTTCGATCCGCTTTTTTTACTCCATGGTCTAAAATATTTTGTATTAATGATAAGTATTGTCGCATATAAATAATCTATTAAAATAGTAATTGAAATTAATTGATAAATAATTTTCTATTTGCAGAAATTTACGCATTGACAAATTATACTTTTTGTTTTCATTATAAATATCATAGTGTTATAAATATTCAGCAAACAACTAAATATGTCAAAATTGACCGAAAACGATTAATCCAAAATTTTTAACCACTTGTATTTAAAAGGGTTATCTGTCAATGCGTAAATCTTAATTTGGATTAATCAGATAAAATATTTTAGACAATTTGTTATTTTATAGTATAATAACTATTTATTAATTTAAACTAACCAAAAGGATATTAAATTTATGCTAAAAGCTAGATATCAACGTGGTATGACGGGAGTGAGTCTTATGCTTTCCATCATTGTTTTCATTTTTGCTTTGCTCATTTTTTTCAAATTATTGCCAATTTATATGGAAAATTTTCAATTAGTGAATGCAATAGAAAATATTGAAGAAGATTACAAAGTTGCTAGTCAGATTGATTCTGATCTTCGAAATATTATTTTAAAAGGCTTATCTGAACAAAATATTGACTTGTTTACTCCAGAAAACATAAGAAAATATGTCACGATTGAACGAAATAGTAGTGAAAATACCGTTGAACTAACGGTTATTTATACTAGAGAAAAAACTTTTTTTGGTAATGTTTTCTTCTTGGTTAAATTTGAAGAATATATTATATTACATTGAAGCCAAATCACCTTATTTTATGTCAAACATTGGCTTATGATTTTAAACAAGAACATTATTTAATTACTGCTCTTACGCATTGTAGTTTCGGCATTCCTAATAATGAACGTTTAGAATTTTTAGGTGATGCTTTATTAAATTTTATTATGGCGCAAGTATTATTTGAACGTTTTCCTAAAGCTCGTGAGGGTCAACTTACTCGGATGCGAGCGCATTTGGTCAAACGTGAAACTTTAGTAAAAATAGCTCAATACTTGCAATTAGGAGAATATTTATATTTAGGTACTGGCGAATTAAAAACAGGTGGTAAATATCGTGCGTCAACTTTAGCTGATGGAGTAGAGGCTTTAGTAGGTGCAATTTATCTTGATGGTGGTTTAGAAAGTTGTCAAAAAGTTATATTGCAGTTGTGGAATAAGTTTTTACATAATTTACCACAACGTAAGATTAAAGACCCTAAAACTCGTTTACAAGAATATTTACAAGCCTCGCAACAAGATTTACCTATTTATAAAGTATTATCAACTCAAGGTTCACCCCATGCACAATATTTTAAAGTAGAATGTGTGGCATCGGGCTTGAAAACCCCCACTTACGGCAGCGGTGATAGTCGCCGAGGAGCAGAACAATCCGCTGCTGAAAACGCATTGAGAATATTAAATGCAGAATAAAGAACGTTGTGGTTATGTTGCGATTATTGGTCGCCCAAATGTAGGTAAATCTACATTATTAAATCATTTAATTGGTCAAAAAATTAGTATTACCTCTCGCAAACCACAAACAACCCGTCATCGTCTCTTAGGTATTAAAACTGTTAATCACAGCCAAATTATTTACGTCGATACTCCTGGTTTACATCAGCGAAGACATCATGCGATGAATCGTTATTTAAATCGAGCGGCTACGAGTAGTATTATTGGCGTTGATCTTGTTATATGGTTAGTCGAAGCTTTGCAATGGACTGATGAAGATGAATTTGTCTTGAAAATTTTATTGCAAGCTAATGTTCCCAGCATTTTAGGCATTAATAAAATTGATAAAGTATCAAATAAAGAGAATTTATTTCCTTATTTGCAATCAATGGAAACTAAAACTAATTTTTCGGCAATTATTCCTTTATCAGCACTTAAAAGTGATAATTTACCTGCGCTTGAAAATAAAATTGTTGAACTATTACCGATGGGTATTCATATTTTTCCAAAAAATCAAATTACCGATCGTTCTGAACGTTTTATAGTGTCTGAAATTATTCGGGAAAAACTTTTTCGCCGTCTAGGTGATGAATTACCTTATCATATAACTGTACAAATAGAAATGTTCTCACGCCAAGAAAAAATTACTCATATCAACGCTTTAATTTGGGTAGAACGACAAGGTCAAAAAATTATTGTAATTGGTAAAAAAGGTAAAATTCTTAAATCGGTCGGAGAACAAGCGCGCAAAGAAATAGAAACTCTTATAGATCATAAAGTTTTTCTGCAATTATGGGTTAAAGTCAAGGCAGGTTGGCATGATAGCGAGCGTAGTTTGCAACAATTAGGTTATATTGATTAATTAGATTTAAGCTAAATCTAACTAAGCAATTTTAAAAGGTTAATTTTCAACTCTCCAGCGTGTTTGATACTTTCTTATTACAATCTGAAGTTACGCAAAAGCAAAAAACGGAATTGAAAATAAGCTTATTATAAAGGGTTGCCAAAATTCAAAGATTTTAGGTAACTATCTACCAAGAAATACGTATAAAATTAAGTAAAAATGTAGGATGCTGTTGAGGAACGAAACGCATCAATCGTGTTCTTAATTCGCATTTAAAGTTTAATTGGTAGATAGTTACATAAA
>JAGLFE010000514.1 GCA_023144675.1 Thiomargarita sp.
CTGGACAAGTATTGAGATGACATTTCCGCATCATAATACAACCTTCAACTACTAAAGCAGCAGTCGCAAAGCCAAATTCATCAGCTCCCAATAAAGCTCCAATTACAACATCTCTTCCGGTGCGCAATCCACCATCAGTTTGCACTGCAATCCGCCCCCGTAACTTATTTAGTACCAAAGTTTGGTGAGTTTCCGCTAAACCTATTTCCCAAGGTGAGCCAGCATGTTTAATCGAAGTAAGTGGACTCGCCCCCGTTCCTCCATCAAAACCAGAAATAGTAACATGATCGGCATGGGCTTTAGAAACACCAGCGGCTACTGTTCCCACCCCAATTTCGGAAACCAATTTGACACTAATTCGTGCTTGGGGATTAACATTTTTTAAATCGTGAATAAGTTGGGCTAAATCTTCAATGGAATAAATATCATGGTGCGGTGGCGGTGAAATCAAACCTACTCCAGGAGTTGAATGCCGTACTTTGGCAATTTTTTCATTTACTTTATGCCCTGGTAATTGCCCACCTTCTCCTGGTTTAGCACCTTGAGCCATTTTAATTTGAATATCACTCGCATTAACTAGGTATTCAGTAGTTACTCCGAAACGTCCCGAGGCAACTTGTTTAATCGCTGAACGCTTAGAATCACCATTGGGCATAGTTTCAAAACGTTCCGCTTCTTCACCACCCTCACCAGTATTAGATTTTGCTCCAAGCCGATTCATGGCAATAGCCAGCGTACTATGGGCTTCATAAGAAATAGAGCCATAAGACATCGCCCCAGTGGCAAAACGTTTCACAATTTCAGAAGCAGCTTCTACTTCTTCCAACGGAATTGGTGTATCGACATATTGTAGATTAAATAATCCCCGCAAAGTGAGTAAACGTCCATTTTGCTCGTTAATTTCCTTAGCAAACTCATCATATAAAGTACGATTATTGCTACGAGTAGCCTGTTGTAACTTGGAAATAGTATTAGGTGTCCAAATATGATTTTCACCGTTAATACGATAAGCTAATTCTCCACCAACATCTAAAGCATGTTTATATAATGGAGCATTCCCAAAGGCTATAGAATGTTTTTGTACGGTTTCTTCAGCAATTTCAGCTAAACCAACGCCAGAGGTACTACATTGAGTACCTGCAAAATAGTCTTTAATAAATTTATCAGATAATCCAACTGCATCAAAAATTTGCGCTCCACAATAAGATTGATAAGTTGAAATGCCCATTTTTGACATGACTTTTAACATGCCTTTATTGATTGCTTTAATATAACGTTTTTCAATTCCCACTTCACTTAAATCTTCTGATAAAGTTTTTCGCAAAGCAGATAGAGTATCAAAGGCTAAATAAGGATTAATTGCTTCCGCACCATAGCCAGCAAGTAAGCAAAAATGCTGAACTTCTCTTGCTTCACCAGTTTCTATCACTAAACCTGAATTAGTCCGTAGTCCTTTATCTATTAAATAATGATGCACTGCTGAAGTTGCTAATAAGGCTGGAATAGCAATATGATTAGCATTCATATCACGGTCGGATAAGATTAAAATATTATTTCCCGCTAATACCGCTTTTTCCGCTTGATTACATAAACGACTTAGGGCAACTTTCATTCCAGAAGTTCCTAAATCGGCTGGATAACAAATATTTAAGGTTTTAGTTTTAAATGCCCCTCCAGTTCGATTTTCAATTCGCCGTACTTTTTCCAAGTCAGTATTAGTTAAAATAGGTTGATGTACTTCTAAACGTTTCTGTAAACCTCTTTTACCTAAGCCTAGTAAATTTGGGCGGGGACCAATCAGAGAAACTAGAGACATAACTAGTTCTTCCCGAATTGGATCAATCGGTGGATTGGTTACTTGGGCAAAATTTTGCTTAAAATAATCATATAATAATCTAGGACGATTTGATAAAACCGCTAATGAAACATCAGTTCCCATCGAACCAATCGGGTCTTGCCCACTTATAACCATTGGAATTAGGAAAAATTTAATATCTTCTTGGGTATAACCAAAAGCTTGTTGTCGATCTAGTAATGCTTTTGGATTCGGTGGCATCGCAGCTACTTCTGGTGGTAATTGCTCCAAAATAATCTGCATTTGATTAAGCCAATCTTGATAAGGAAATTCATTAGCTAATTCAGATTTTAATTGTTCATCATCAATAATAATTCCTTTCTCAGTATCAATCAGGAACATTTTACCAGGTTGTAATCGCCATTTTTTAATAATTTTATCCTGTGGAATTTCAAGAACACCCATTTCGGATGCCATAATTACAAGGTCGTCATTAGTAATCAAATAGCGAGCTGGACGTAAACCATTTCTATCTAAAGTTGCTCCAATTTGCCGTCCATCGGTAAAAGCCACAGCGGCTGGACCATCCCATGGCTCCATCAAGGCGGCATTGTATTCGTAGAAAGAACGTCTTTTTTCATCCATCAAAGAATTACTTTCCCACGCTTCTGGAATCAATAACATCATAGCTTGCCCTAAAGAATAACCACCAGCAACTAATAATTCTAAGGCATTGTCAAAGGAAGCAGAATCAGATTGACCTTCTGTAATTAAAGGCCATAATTTATCTAAATCATCTCCCAATAATGCAGATGACATCGAATGACGACGAGCTGCCATCCAGTTAATATTTCCGCGTAAAGTGTTAATTTCCCCATTATGAGCAATCATGCGGAAAGGTTGGGCTAAATCCCAAGTCGGGAAAGTATTAGTAGAAAAGCGTTGATGTACTAGCGAAAGTGCTGTTATCATGCGTTCATCTTGTAAATCAGGGTAATAATTTCCCACTTGATTAGCAAGCAACATACCTTTATATAGCAAAGTACGAGAAGAAAACGAAGGAATGTAAAAACCAGAATAATCTAAGTTTAATTTTTGCTTAACACTATGTTCAATTACTTTACGAATAACAAACAACTTGCGTTCAAAAATATTTTGATTAGCACAATTATTACCCATACTAATAAATACTTGGCGAACAATTGGTTCAACTGCTTTTGTATCTTCACCCAGTCCAATATTTTGAGTAACTACATCTCGCCAACCAATTACAGCTTGCCCTTCAGCTACGATTTCTTGAGCAATTATTTTTTCACAAGCAGCACGTTGTATATTATCACGCGGTAAAAATATCATTCCTACCCCGTATTCTCCTTCTGGCGGTAGGGTAATATTGTTGTTTGCACATTCTTCTCGCAAAAATTTATCGGGTATTTGAATAAGAATACCAGCGCCATCACCTGCCAATGGGTCTGCACCAACTGCACCACGGTGAGTTAAATTTTTTAGGATTTCTAAACCTTGTTTGATTATTTCATGGTTTTTATGTCCTTTAATATGTGCAATAAAACCAACGCCACAAGCATCATGTTCGTTAATTGAATCATAAAGTCCTTGTTTAGGAGGAAAAGCTCTATGGCTCATTATCTTTTCTCCATTATTAAATTTTTAGAAAATATTTGTTT
>JAGLFE010000515.1 GCA_023144675.1 Thiomargarita sp.
AGGATGCTGCTGAGGAACGAAGCGCATCAATCGTGTTAATTTATTTGGTGAGTTTATAAATCTCCACTAGCTCCAGCTTCGATAATTTCCAGTAGCGCATCACTAATTTTCTTAGCTTTTTGATGCAATTCAGGTGGTAAGTTACTTGATTGCAGTAATGCTTCTAAATTCATCATCACCAACCAAGCTTTTCCAGTTTTATCCTCTACTAAAGCAATGCGGCAAGGCATATAAGCGGCATAGGCTAAATTGTTTTCCAGTAACTTTTGACTAATTCGAGCATCACAAAATTGAAATATTTCGGTGGTTTTAATATTAGACAAGCCTAGTTTTTTATATTCGGTGGTAAAATTTTGCTGACTAACTAACTTCATATTTAATATATTGGCACGCAATTTCAAAGAATCAATTGCATCTTCAATCGAAACATCTTCAGAAATAGGAGTTTTAACT
The DNA here is from genome assembly GCA_023144675.1 of Thiomargarita sp. Lineage (GTDB taxonomy): Bacteria > Pseudomonadota > Gammaproteobacteria > Beggiatoales > Beggiatoaceae > JAGLFE01. The sequence goes on from JAGLFE010000515.1 coordinate 454, forward strand.
ACTAATTTGGTTAAATCTATTTTTATGGTATTAGGCAGTTTGTCATTAATTCCAATAATATTTTTTAAATGTTTACAAGTTGTACCCAACTGCTTTTTTATCTCATCTGGCACCTCACCAAATAACTTAGTGTAATCTAACATAATAAACCAGCCTTGATTTTGTTGATCTGCAACCAAAGCAATACGGCAAGGTAAAAAAGCCGCATAATCCATATTCAAGTCAGTTAAAGTTTTAGCCGTTTTAAAGTCGCAAAATTGAAAAAACTCAGTTTGCCTAATATTTGACAAGCCTAATGCTTCATATTCTTTGTATAAAGGACTGTGGGAAATTAATGGAATATTTAGAATCTGCATTTGTTGTTTTAAATAATCAGCAGCTTCATCTAATGAATTCTGTTTAATTGGAACTTGGATAATTAATTGTTCAAAATTGGCAACATTAGCCAAGGTTTGATTTATCATGCTAAATAATATTATAATTATGCTCAAAAAACGTAATATCATTATTGTGTTTTCCTAAGTTTATGAGAATTTTTTTGGTAATGTAGCTCAGATTAAGCTTTGCTAACTTACATAATTTTTTAAAGTATATACGAAAAAAAGAAAATGTGTTAAACTAAAAATTAATATAAACTATTTTACCAACTAAACTTTAATGCGAAAAATTTTAACACGATTGATGAGCTTCATTCCTTAGCAGCATCCTACATTTTTACTTAATTCTAATGTTTTGAATTTTAACCACACAATTTTACCCTTTTTACATTTACCCGATATTCTTAATATTTAACTAACTATGAACTCAAAAACCTTTATTATATTAACTGTTATTACTGTTGTTATTGTTATTACCGCTAGTATGTTGATAAAGGAACAGCTTCCGCCTAGTCAGAAAGGGGAGTTATTATTTCCTGAATTAATGACCAATATTGCTGATGTAACTGAGATTGAAATTATTAGTGCTGGTGAAGTAATTACCATAACCAGTAATGATAAACAATGGCAAATGTTGGAAAAACAACTTTATCCAGTGGCTACTGACAAGGTGAATAATTTACTATTGGATATGGCTAATTTAAATATACTTGAAGCCAAAACTGATAATAGCAATAATTACTCTAAAATTGGAGTGGAAGACCCTAAGGGTGATGATGCGAAATCTAAGTTAGTTACTCTAAAAAAAGGCGATGTTGCCATTGCCAGTTTAATAGTTGGTAATCAACAACAGGCTAAAATTGATTCAACCCGTAGTGAAATATATGTTCGTAAATCAGATGATAAACAATCTTGGTTGACAATTGGACAATTATCTATCGAAAATCAGCCAGCAGATTGGTTAAATCAACAAATTGTAGATATTGATGGCGATAATATGCGTCAAATTAAAAT